>DASXRB010000507.1:0-9089 GCA_036506875.1 Kribbellaceae bacterium
CGGGAGCCTCGGGATGGTCTCGGACGCGATGGCGTTGAGCGACCGGTTTCGCGGGCGTGTCTACGGCGGCCACGCGTTCTACCCGTCGAGCGGCGAGGTCCTCGGACTCCAGGTCCGCGTGCTGACCCCGACCGGTGAGCCGGTGCGCGCGGCGGCCGGGCCGCGGCTGATCGCCGACGGACGGGTCGGCGGCGACACGCCGGCCAAGGCCGTCGTCCTGCCTGCCTTCGGTACCAGCCTCGCTCCGGACGGCCTTGTGCCCCACCCGCCCGGCTGGGACGCGGTGCTGCCCTGGATCGCTCGTCAGCACGGCAGCGGTGCGCTGATCGCGGCGATGGGCGCCTCGGTGCTGGCCTTGGCGGAGGCCGGTCTGCTGGACGGGCGCGAGGCGGTCGCCGACCGTCGCATCGCCCGGCGCATCGAGACCCACCACCCGAGCGTCGCCCTGCTGCCCGGGCTGCCCATGCTCGCGACCCGCGACCTGATCATGGCCGCGACCGCGGCCGGTGAGGTGGAGACGGTGCGGGAACTGGTCCGTCGGATCAACTCGCCGAACTCGTTGGCGTGGCTGGACGCGGAGCTCGGGCGGGACGCGCCTGGCGACGGGATCGCCGACCCGGTGATCGTCCGTTTCCTGCATCTAGCGCGCGAGCGGTACGCCGAGCCGCAGTCCGTCGCGTCGATCGCCGCCCACCTCGGCACGACCGAGCGGACCCTGCGCCGGCGCTGCCAGATGGTCCTCGGCGCGAGCCCGAGCGACGTCATCCGCACGTTGCGCCTCGACGCCGCACGGGTGATGCTCGATCGCTCGTCGATCCCGGTGGAACGGGTCGGTCGCCTGGTCGGATACACCGACGCCGCGTCCTTCCGCGCTCAGTTCCGCAGGAGGTTCGGCCACCCGCCGTCGGCGGTCCGCCGCGACCGGACGTAGCTCTCGTAGATCTTCAGGCCGGATGCACCCAGGTGCCGGAATTCCACCGGGAATCCAGGTCGCGCTCAGCCGACCATCGGCTGGTACATGACGCAGCTCAGTCCGCTGTCGACGGGGATCGCCGCCCCGGTGATGGCGGCGGCCTCGTCGGAGGCCAGGAACGCGACCAGGTTGGCGATGTCGGCGGGCTCGACCATCCGCCGCAGCGGCAGTTGCTTCACGTACGCCTCGAATTTGTCGGCCCCACCGAGGTAGGCCTCGAACGACGGCGTGCGCACCGAACCGGGCACGACGGCGTTGACCCGGATCCCGAACGCACCGGCCTCGACCGCCGCCTCCCTGGTGAGCTGGATGACCGCGGCTTTCGCCACCCCGTAGTAGGGGATCGTTTCCGGCACCTTTCCCAGCCCTGCCAGCGACGACGTGTTGACGATCGCGCCGCGGCCACGCGGGGCCATCAGGCGTACTGCGGCGCGAACTCCGCGGAAGGTCGCGCCGAGGTTGCCGTCGATGCCCAGGGCCCACTCCTCGTCGGCGACGTCGACGAGGGACGAGCGCCGTCCGAAGCCGACGTTGTTGTGCACGATGTCGATCTGCCCACAGCGTGCCCAGACATCGTCGAACAGCCGGTCGACATACCCGTCGGCGGTCACGTCGCCCACCGCGGTGTCGGCCGATCCGCCCACCGCAACGATCGCGGCGCGGGTCTCATCGGCGCCGTCGCCGTTCACATCATTGACGACGACATGTGCGCCGTCCGCGGCCAGCCGCTTCGCGCTTGCGCGGCCGATGCCAGAACCGGCACCCGTCACGACCGCCACCTGCCCGCTGAACTGTCCCATCACGCACGCTCCTCGTGGACCCGATCTTCACGTGGCCGGAGACGACCTGGCCCGGACGGTAGGAGCGGGCCCGCGCGCACGTCCAGGCCCCTCACGGCCACGACCGGCGAACCGGGTTCCTGAGCCGTCCGTGGACGCCACCACCAAGATCGCAACTGAGGACGCTTCAGGGCCGTTTGGGTGCGGCGCCGAAGCCGGCGTCGCGTGCCTTGACGATGGCCGCGGCGCGGTCGGAAACCTGCAGCTTTCCGAAGATGTTGGACACGTGGTTGCGCACCGTCTTGAGGGTGAGCAGAAGCTCGTGGGCGATGGCGGCGTTGCCCCTGCCGGTCGCGATGAGCTCGAGCACCTCGCGTTCCCGGTCGGTCAGCGTGGGAAAGGCCGCCCGCGCCGAACCCCCGCCGTTCGCGAAATGCTCGATGACCCGCCGCGCCACGGACGGGCCGAAGATCGCCTCGCCGGCTCCGATCGCCCGCACCGCCCGCAGGATCTCCTCCTGCTCGGCGCCCTTGAGCAGGTAGCCGCGGGCGCCGGCGCGCATCGCGGCGAAGACCGACTCGTCGTCTTCGAACATGGTGAGCACGACGACACCGACGTCCGGGTTGGCGCGCAACAGCCGGCGGGTGGCCTCGATGCCGTCGAGTCCGGGCATGCGCAGATCCATGACGACGACGTCGGGGCGGCTCTGCCCGGCCAGTTCCAGGGCCCGCGTACCGCTGTCCGCTTCGCCCACCACCTCGAGGTCAGCCGCGGACGAGAGCATCATGCGCAGCCCGGCGCGATACGCCGGATGGTCGTCGGCGACGAGGACGCGCAGCACGTCGGTCATGAGCGCTCCGCTCTCGCGGTGTCCGCCCACGGTCTCGCCGGCGGTTCCGGCAACGGCGGTTCCCCCAGCGGCGGTTCCCCCAGCGGCGGTTCCCCCAGCGGCGGTTCCGGCAGCGGCGGTTCCGGCAGCGGCAGCACGGCGCGGACCAATGTCCCGCCCTCCGGTCGGCGCGTGATGGTGCATGATCCGCCGAGTTCCGCGGCCCGCTCCCGCATCGACGTCCAGCCGACTCCGTGCCCCACGTGGTCGCCCGGGCCGCTGCCGTTGTCGGCCACGCTCACTTCGAGCGCGCCGTTCATCGTGACGGCGATCAGACACCGGGAGGCGCCGGCATGGCGCACCACGTTGGTCAGCGCCTCGCTGGCGATCCGGTACGCCGCGACCTCGACTGCCGCCGGCAACAACGGCGAGCCCTCCGGCCCCTCGATCTCGATGACCAGTGGGGGGCGACCGTCGCCCGAGCCGTACCTCGACAGGCTGGCCGCCTTCTGCCGCAGGGCGGCGACCAGCCCGACCTCGTCCAGCGCCGGCGGGCGCAGGTCGTCGACCAGCCTGCGGATCTCCGCGATCGCCGCCTTGGTCTCCTCCCGCAGCTCGCCGAGCAGCCGACCCGCGGCGGGATCGTCGACCAGGGCGCTGACGGCGTTGAGCTTGAGCACGATCGCGGCCAGCGACGGGCCCAGCCCGTCGTGCAGATCGCGGCGCAGCCGGCGGCGTTCCTCCTCCTGCGCGGTCACCAGCCGGGCGCGCGAGCGGCGCAGGTCTTCCGTCGTCTCGTCGAGCTGGTTGGAGAGCCGGCGCAGCGCGACGTACGGATCGCGCCGGTCGCCGTACACCCAGTGCTCGACCCGCCGGCGCAGCCGGGCATGCGCCGGCTGGATGGCGACCGCGACAATACCCACGCCGACCAGGCCGGCGGCGCTGCGGTCGTCGATCATCGCGCCGAGGCCGGCCAACACCACGGCGTAGCTGCCGATGACCAGCACGGTGAGCACGCCATAGGTCAGGGTGCGGCTGAGCACGAGCTCGATGTCGAGGACGCGGTACCGCAGGATGCCCACCCCGATGGCCAGCGGCAGCACGGAGCCGGCGACGGTGACGCCGATCACGGTCAACGTCCCGGCGCTGCCGGTCAACCAGTAGTCGAGCCAGCACACAACCAGGCCGACCGGCACGGCCAGGGCGGCCCAGGCGAACCAGAGCATCTGCAGGCGCTCATCGCCGGCGGCGCGACGCAGCCGAGCTCGGGCGGCGACGACGGCGCCGACGAGGCTGACCGCGACGCCGACCAGCGAGATCACGCCCAACGGCCCGGCGACATATCCGGGCAGCGCCGGCAGCACCGGGTCGAGCGTCGGATACTCCGCGCGGAACTCGGCCACGTCCGTGGCGGCGACCGCGATGAGAAGGACGTAGCAAGCCAGGCAGCCGATGACGAACCGGCGCCATCGGGTGTTGAGGAAGTGCCCGTCGGGGAAGACATACGCGATCAGCGCGAGGCACACGTACAGGAGCACCCAGACGCCGAGGCCGAGCTGATCGATCAGGGCCTCGGCTCTCGGCGGCAGGCCAAGGGTGTACCCGTCACCGCCGAGCACGACGGCGACGAACACACCGTGAGTCAGCAGCAGCCACCCCACGGCGTGCCGCGGATGCCGGCGCACGACGAGTAGGCCGACGGTCGCGGCCGTCACGGTCTCGAGCAGGATCAGCGCTGAGAGCGCTGAGAGCCGCACGGCATCCGTGGAGTCTCGTCTGAGCCAGAACGCCGATACGTCCGCCACCACGATCAGCGCGACGATGGCCGGCGCGAGCCAACGCGCGAGCCAACGCGCGAGCCAACGCGCACGGCGCTCGGCTCGAACGGGCGCGACGTCGGGGGTGACCGGGGTTTCCATGGTGTTGTCAGTGTGGCCTGGCGGCGCGGCCCGCGGGAGGCGGTCGGGAACAGTTCCCGGCCGGGCCGGGACACATGGCCGATGTGCCCAGGTTCGCGGGATCGCAATGTCATCGGCGGCAGCGGTCATCCGGACCGCGCCAAACCCACGGGAGACCGCCATGCAGACCAGCCGATTCGAACGCTTCCTGCCC
Source organism: Kribbellaceae bacterium (assembly GCA_036506875.1). Taxonomy (GTDB): domain Bacteria; phylum Actinomycetota; class Actinomycetes; order Propionibacteriales; family Kribbellaceae; genus DASRHY01. The sequence goes on from DASXRB010000507.1 coordinate 4,694, forward strand.
ATCTCCGGCGTGATCGCCGGACTCCTGTTCGCCCTCCGCGATCCGATCCTGTCCTGGGGTGCGCCGAGCGTCGACGGCGACGCAGCCGGGTACGTCCGGTGGGTAACCGACCACGGCGTGGCGACGTCGATCTCGGGCTTCGCCGCCGGGTACTTCGCCGTGGCAATGCTGTTCTTCGCCGTGGCGCTGCGACAGGCGCTGCGCTCCGGTGAGCCGGGCGAGTCCACCTACTCCAGCGCCGCGTTCGCCGGCGGCCTGGCGGTGGCACTGTCGGTGGCCGTCATGGGCTGGGTCGGCCTGGCGGCCACCGAGGCGGCGACGGCCGGTAACGCCGCAGTCGTCACCACGCTCGGCTACATCAGCGACTTCGGCTGGATCCCCTGGGTGGCCGGATCGGCCGTGCTGTTCCTGTCGACCGGACTCGGCGGATGGCGCATGGCGGTGCTGCCCAAGCCGCTGGCCATCGCGACCGTGGTGCTGGGCATCCTCTGTCTGACCGGGCCGACCGGCATCGCGGTGTTTCTGCTCACGCCGGTGTGGCTCATCGTCACAGGCATCGTGCTGCACCGGCGGCTGAGCGCTTCGTCACCCGCCGCCGCACCCGGCGTCCGCGTCCGTGCAACGGCCTGAGCACGGAAGGAACACCCGCTAGTCGACGAGGGGCGTCCGAGGAAGGGGCTATTGCTCTTCTTCCTCGGACGCTCGTGTCGGTAGTGAACCTGTAGTCAACCGGGCCGGATTCTCGGGTCGAGCACCGCGGGTGCCTACAATCCGGCCAGTGAATGATCAGCTGGCCGGATTGACCGGCGAGTGGGCCCTATGGCGCGACTGTGCCCTGCGTAGCGCCGGGTTCCCGGTACGCGGCCTCGACGTCTTCGGATCCGACGAGAGCGCGGGCCTGCGGGCCGTCGCCGGCGATCCGGCCTTTCGTGAGGCGGTGACCTGGCAGAACCGCGAGGCCCTGCACAACGCGGTGGACAAGGTCGCCGCCGGTTCGCCGACCGGAGCGAGCACCCGGCGCCGGCGCGAGGAGGTGGTGGCGAACTACTGGCAGCGGTACTGCGCCAAGAACGAGACCATCGGCTTCTTCGGCCCGCTGGCGTGGGGGCGGCTGGCGGACTCCGGGCCCGCCGTCGCCTACCGCGCCGGACGGGTGGACGCGCAGCGCAGTGTGCATTTCGAGCAGTGGGCGATCGAGGCGCTGGCGCAGAGCCTCGGCCTGCCCGATCCGATCCCGCTGGGCCCGCACCCCGAGCGGGACCTGCGGATCCGGCTGCAGCGGTCACCCCACAGCGACGACGGCCTGGCGGCGCTCGACCTGTTGGAGAGCCGCCGCAGCGCGGTGGCCGAGGCCACCCGGGACAAGCTCGACGCCGCCCTGGCGCATCTCGACCGCACGTTCGTCGAGCTCACCCGGCAGGAGCCGTGGCGCAAGCCCGGGGAGGCCTACGGCGCCAGGACACCGGTGTACCTGGACTGCCTGCGGGATCTGCAGCTCTCCGTCGGACCGGGGATGCGCGACGAGATGGCCGGGGCACTGCCGGCGCTGCTGGCAAGCTCGCGCTGGTACTGCGACCGGATCTTCGACATCGGCCGCACGCTCATGCGGGACGCGATCGGCGAACGGATGGCGTCCGGCCCGACGATCGGGCGGATCCTCGGCGAGCTGATGCGGATACCGGCCCAGGTGCACGCCGTCACGGCCCAACTGCAAACGAAATGGGCGCAGCTGCTCCATGCCAACGAGCCGCAGACGCTGGTCGAGCGCGCTTCGCAGGTATTCGCCAGCGGCGGCCCCGGGTGGCCGTTGAGCGTCTACCACTCGCCCGACGTGCAGATCGCCGCGGCCAGCGCACTCGCCATCGAGGGCGGGGACTTCCTGTCGGTCGTCGGCGACTTCCACCCCGGCGCCAACCCGCTGTGCCAGGGCATGTTCGCCACCCGCCATCCCGACCGCGAGCAATTCGTCACCGCGATCCACACCGAGGTCGGGCGACCGATCGTGTTCCTCATCCCGCCGCGCAACGTCCCGCGGATGACCTCGCGGGTGATGCCAGCGTTCACCGAACCGACCGACATCCACGTGGCCGCCACACCCGGGGCCTGCATGCCCGACGGCTTCCCCACCATCGACGTCGGGCGGCTTCTCATCGACGGCGAGGACGTCGTCGAACCCACCCAGGGGATCCGGTTCCCACTGATCGAGCTGCTCAGCTCTCCCCTGTTTATGGCCGCGATCCGGACCTGGGACCCGTTCCCGACCGGCGGCCACGCGCCGCGGATCACAGTCGGGCGGACCGTGCTGCGGCGCGAAACCTGGAACGTGGTCGCCAGCAACGCCCCACAGCACCCGCAGGACCTGCCCGGCTGGGCCCGCGCGCTCGGCATGCCCAGGCGGGTGTTCGCCAAGTCGCCGCTGGAGGACAAACCCGTCTACATCGACTTCACCAGCCCGATCCTGATGCGAACCACCGGCCGCATGCTGCGCCACGCCGCGGCCGCCACCCCGCAACGCCCGGTCCGGTTCACCGAAATGCTCCCCACTCCAGATCAGTGCTGGCTGCGCGACGACGACGGTGACGCATTCACCAGCGAGCTCCGGCTGGTATGCGTCGACCTCACCCGGCGGGCCGGCACCACCAGCTGACGGCCGCGGGTCGAGCTCTGTAGCCCGCCGCCGGTGACCAAGGCGGCGCCGCGCGTGGCACCCGATCCATCCGCGCGCAACGCCGGCCGGGGCTCACCCGCTGCCGCGGTCGAAGGCAAGCACCGACGCGGTGAAGCCGTGCAGGTGGTTGCGGCCGGCGACCGGACCGATCTCGCCGGCCGCGAAGAAGCCTGCTACGCCCGTGATGCCGAGGCCCTCGCGCACCGCCAGCACGTCGTGATCCGCTTGCGGGAACAGCCCAGCGCCGCGGCCGTTGCAGGAGAAAAGCAAGGCGCCGTCGACGGGTCCGTCGGCGCGGAACCGGGCCACCAGCTGCCGCAGGTCTTCGTGCGCCGCGGCGGCGTCCCCGACCTGGAAACGCACGGTCTGCCCTACCTCAATCGGGCTGCCGACGGCCACGGCGCCGCTGCGGGGATCCGCGCCCAGGACGGCACGGATCAGGAAGTCGCCCTGCTCGTGCTCCTCGGCGTACTCATCGATCGAGATGCCGATGTGCAGTCCGTGCATCGCCAGTGTCTGCTCGTCGGGTGGCAGTGCCCGCACGATCTCCTCGAGCTTGCGGTAGGCGTTCATGCCGGCCAGCTCGCGCAGCACGTTGCCATCGGACCTGGTCACCGTCATGGTCGGCCCGATCGGGCGGCAGCCCTGGCTGACCAGTGTGCGGACCGCAACGGGCCCACCGAGGAGCACCCCGACCGCGCCGCCGTCGACCACCCGCCCATCAACGAACAGCCGCGTCGAGCCGGGTCCGCCGAGCCCGCTCGCCAGCCCCCCGACGAGCGGCAACCCGTCCAGCACGTCGGTGGACTGCTCGACGAACGGGCTGATCGGGAAGGAGTGCGCGTCGGCGAGCAGCACCCCGACCCTGTCGTCCGGTCGCCGGCGCGGCACCCCGCCGATCAGCAGCCCGCCCCCACCCCGAGCCGCGGTGAGCCGGAATCCCTGCAGCCGCACCTCGGGCAGCTCCGCGACCCACACCGCGACCGCGCTCGTCGCCTCCACCCCGTGCCCATCCGCGATCACCCCACCGGCGCTGCACCCGACGGCGGTGCCGGCGCCAGCCAGCTCCATCGCCCGCGATCCGGCCTTCGCCACCATCTCGGGGTCCTCGCTCGATACGAACACGCACAGCAGGTCCGGCGCTCGTCCGCCCAAGGCCGCCATGGCCCGGCCCACTGCCGCCTCGGCCGCCGCGACCAGGTCGTCTCCCACCGCCAGCCCGTCCCCGAAGCGCGCCATCGCAGCACCTCCTCGGCGTGCGGCCCCACGCTCCTTCATACCCCCAGTTTCGAGGCGAAGCGACTGCCGGCAATGGCGGAGAACAGGGGCGACGGTGCGGGTCGTCGTGCCCGATCAGGCGTAGCTGGTCGGCAAGGGTCAGGAGCCCTTCTACGCGGTGTACCCGAAGGATGCACTGGCCATCTCCGACGCGCCGCTGGGGTTCTTACCGCACCGAAACGATGCCGACGCCGCCAAGCGGCGGATCGTCACCGAGCTGCAGGACTACCTGCTCGACGATCCGCAGGCCCAGGCCACGCTGCTGGGGCTCGGTCGACGGCCGGCCGCCAAGAGCTTCGGACTGACGCTGACCGGCGCCGATCCGGCGGTGTTCAATGCCGACTGGGACTGCGGCCCGTCGTCGCGGGCCAGGAGGTCAAGCCGCCCGCGCGGCGGTCATCCAGGCAGCCCTGACCAGGTACCAGACCGCTTTCCGGCGGCCGGCCCAGT
>DASXRB010000508.1:0-8529 GCA_036506875.1 Kribbellaceae bacterium
GGCCTTGACGAGCGCCTTCACCGGTCCTTCTCCGTTTCTCCCCGGGTACGACGCTGTGCCCTTGGGGTACGTCGAACCCTACGCCGCGCGACCGTCCTGTCCGATAGTCGGCCTGACCGGGCGGGCGCCTATGCTCACGAGCCATGGGATCGGATCGGGAGCAGCTGCTCGAACAGATCAAGGCCAAGGCGGTCGTGCACGGCAGGGTCACGCTGTCGTCGGGCAAGGAGGCCGACTACTACGTCGACCTGCGCCGGGTCACGCTGGACGCCGAGGCGGCGCCGCTCATCGGACGTGAGCTGCTCGAGCTCACCAGGGACCTCGAGTACGACGCGGTGGGCGGGCTGACGCTCGGGGCCGACCCGGTCGCGACCTCGATGCTGCACGCAGCCGCCGCGGCCGGCGGCAGGCTGGACGCGTTCGTGGTCCGCAAGGCGGAGAAGGCGCACGGCCTGCAGCGCCGGATCGAGGGCCCGGACGTCACGGGCCGGCGGGTGCTGGCCGTCGAGGACACCTCGACCACCGGAGGCTCGGTGCTGACCGCGGTCGAGGCACTGCGCGAGGCGGGCGCGCAGGTGGTCGCGGTCGCGGTGATCGTGGACCGGAACACCGGCGCGAAGGAGAAGGTCGAGGCTGAAGGGCTGGAGTACCGGTTCGCCTACGGGCTCGACGACCTCGGCCTCGGCTGATGGGCGTCACGCCGTACCTGATCGTCGCGGGCGTCGTGGTGATCGGTGGCGGCATCGCCTACCTGTCGTACCTGCAGGCGAAGCGCAGGCGCGAGGCGTTCGCGGCCTTCGCCGCCTCGCAGGGCTGGTCGTACGCCTCGGTCAACGACCAGCTGGCCCACCAGTGGCGTGGCGAACCGTTCGGCACCGGCGACAACCGGCGTGCGATCAACGCGGTCACCGGGCAGTTCCAGGGCCGGCCGATCATCGCGTTCGACTACAGCTACCAGACCCACACGACCGACTCCGAGGGGCGGCGGCAGACGACCACGCACCGGTTCGGGATCGTCGCGGTGCAGCTGCCGGGCGCGCTGCCGCACCTGCAGGTCGAGCACGAGGGCATCTTCGGCGGAGTACTGGCGAACGCGATCGGTTTCAAGGACCTGCAGTTCGAGAGCGAGCGGTTCAACCGGACGTTCCGGGTCAAGGGCGAGGACCGGTTCGGGCACGCGGTGATCACGCCGCGGATGATGGAGCTGCTGCTGGCCCGCGGCGAGATCGCCTGGCGGTTCGAGGGGAACACCCTCATCGGCTGGTCGAACGGCAGCCACGACCCGCGGGAGATCCTGCGCCGGCTGGACCTGCTGACCCAGGTGATCGGCCAGGTCCCGCCGTACGTCTGGCGTGACTATGCGGGCGTGGACCCGCGACAGGGCTAGGGTCTATCCCGAAGGGCCACCACCCCGAGCCAGGGAGCGCAGCATGCTCGTCGCCGTCATCGTGATCGTCGCGCTGGTCGTGATCATCGCGATCGCACTCGTCGTCTCGTACAACCGCTTCGTCAAGCAGCGGAACCTGATCCAGGAGTCCTGGCGGCAGATCGACGTCGAGCTGCACCGGCGGTACGACCTGATCCCGAACCTGGTCGAGACGGTGCGGGCCTACGCGGCGCACGAGCGGCACGTGTTCGAGGAGGTCGCGCGGCTGCGCACCCAGGCGGTGAACGTGCAGGGTGCGAGCCCCGAGCAGCGGGCCCAGGCCGAGTCGGCGCTGAGCGCCGGGCTGCGGCAGATGATGATCTCGGTCGAGGCCTACCCGCAGCTGCAGTCGAACCAGAATTTCCTCAACCTGCAGCGTGAGCTCACCGACACCGAGGACCGGATCGCGGCCGGCCGGCGGTTCTACAACGCCAACGTCGGTGACTACAACACCCGGGTCGAGTCGTTCCCGTCGAACGCCATCGCCGGCATGTTCAAGTTCGAGAAGGCCGGCTACTTCGAGGTCGAGGACCAGAACGTGCGTTCGGTCCCGCAGGTCTCGTTCGGCACCATCGGCGCGGTCGACGGCGAGCAGGCGCCGCCGCAGGTCGCGCCCGGCCAGCCCTCGTCGGGCGCGGTCCAGCCGCAGCTGCCGGGCGACAACGGCCAGGCCACCCCGCTCCCGCCGGCCGGCCCGCCGTCGTACGGGCCGCCGAGTGGCCAGCAGTTCGGCGGCCCGCCCGCCGGCACCCCCGGCCCGCAGGACGGCCAGCCGCCGTTCACCGGCGGCCGGTAGCACCCCGCGTCCCCCCGCGTCCCCCCGCGTCCCCCCTCGCAAAGCACTGGCTTCCGCCCAGCTGGCTTCCGCCCGGCTGAGCCTCGGCCGGGGCCGACGTTCGGGGGTCGGTCCCGGCCGGGTCACCATGCGGCCCGCGTACAAGCCACGGACATGGATTCAGGCCCGGGTCGCGGTGCTGGCAATCACCACGCCCCGGGCCTGCCCTCCCCCCGGTACCGGCGAATACACTGCCTCGCTGAGATACATCCGGCGTACATCACCGGGTCGCCAGGCGTCGTCACGGCATGTCACGATGGGGCCGATTCCCGGATGACCAGCCGATGACCAGCATGGGTGGGGGCACCAGTGCGCAGTCTGCGGTACGAGATCCTCGGACCGATGCGGCTGCAGCATGTCGACGGGCAGGCGCTGCGCGCGAGCAAGCCCCGGCAGCTGCTGGCCACGCTGCTGCTGCACCCGAACCGGTTCGTGTCGACCGAGTTGATCGCGGACGCGCTCTGGGAGGGCTACCCGCCCGCGTCGGCGACCGCGAACATCCGCACCTACGTCCGCGCGCTGCGCTCCGCGCTGCAGCTGGCCGGGCTGACCGCGCCGATCGACACCTCCGCGGCCGGCTACAGCATCGAGGTCGGCGTCGACGAGCTGGACGCCAGCCTGTTCGAGTCGCTGCTCGCCGAGGGCGGGCACCTGCGGGTCGCCGGTGACGAGCGGCAGGCGATGCAGGCCTACAGCCAGGCGCTGGCGCTGTGGCGCGGCCGGCCGCTGGAGGACCTGACCCCGGCATCGGCCTGGGAGGGCTCGCTGGCCCGGCTCGAGGCGCAGCACCGCGGCCTGGTCGACACCCTGCTCGAGCTGCGGCTGGCCAACTCCGACCACACCGGGGCGGCACTGCTGCTGAGCGACCGGCTGACCGAGGACCCGTACGACGAGGCGCTCTGGGCGCAGCTGGTGGACACGCTGGTCGCGGCCGGGCGCCTGAACGAGGCGCGGTCGACGTACAAGAAGGCGGTCCGGACCCTGGCCGCCGACCTCGGGGTCGAGCCTGGTCCGGAGCTCGCCGAGGCCGGGGCCCGGGCGGCCCGGCCGGCGAAGCGTCGTACCGGCCTGCCCCGCCCGGCGGTGGTGGCCGGTGGCGACCTGGTGCGGGTGCCGTCGCAGCTGCCGCTGGACCTCGCGGACTTCAGCGGCCGGGGCGCTGAGCTGGAGCGGCTGCGGGACCTGGTCTGCGGGCGGGACCCGGTGCGGCCGCCGATCGCGGTGATCTCCGGCCCGCCCGGGACCGGCAAGTCCGCGCTCGCGGTCAAGCTCGGGCACATGGTGCGGGAGTCGTTCCCGGACGGGCAGATCTACCTGGACATGCGGGCGTCCTCGCAGCCGCGGGAGCCGTCCGGCGCGCTGCACGACCTGCTGCGCAGCCTCGACGTGCCGGACTCGGCCGTGCCGGCGGACCCGGAGCGGCGCTCGGCGGCGCTGCGCTCTGAGCTGGCCAGCCGGCGGGTGCTGATCCTGCTGGACGACGTCGGCTCGGCGAGTCAGGTGCTGCCGCTGCTGCCCGGTACCGGCGAGTCCGCGCTGGTGATCACCAGCCGGCGCCGGCTCACCGACCTGGCCGGCGCGGACAGCGTCCCGCTGGACGTGCTGGACGCGGCCGACGCGGCCGCGCTGCTGTCGCTGGTGGCCGGGCCCGGCCGGGTCGACGGTGACGACGCCGCGGTCGCGGAGATCCTGGAGGCCTGCGGCAACCTGCCGCTGGCGATCCGGATCGCGGCCAGCCGGCTGGTGCAGCGGCCGGATCTCGCGGTCGCGGACCTGGCGCGGCGGCTGCGCGACGAGACGCACCGGCTGGACGAGCTCAGCCTCGGCGAGCTCGCGGTCCGGACCAGCGCGGACCTGAGCTACGGCTCGCTCGGGCCGGACGAGGCGCGGCTGTACCGGGTGCTGGGGCACATCGCGGTCGGCGACTTCTCCGCCCGCGCGCTCGACCCGGTGTTCGGCCGGGCCGGCACCGACCGCGGCCTGGACCGGCTGATCGAGGCGAACCTGGTGCAGACCAGCTCGGTCGACTCCACCGGGCATCCCCGGCACCGGCTGCACGACCTGATCCGGCTGCACGCCGTACAGATCGGCACCGATGCCGAGCGGGCGCAGGCGATCGAGGACCTGCGGCTGGTGCTCGACGCCGCGCTGCGGCAGTGCCGCCGGGCCTGCGCCGCGCTGCCGTTCGAGTACTTCGGGGTGCCGGAGCTGGAGCCTGGCACCGGGGACACCGCGGACGACGACAAGCCGATGACCGGGGACGAGGCGCTGACCTGGCTGGACGCCGAGCGCGGCACGTTCGTGCAGCTGGTCCGGGCCGCGGCGAACAGCGGGCTGCACGAGTACGCCTGGCGGATCGCGGCGGCGTGGGGGCTGTACCTCGACATGCGGGCCGGGTTCGACGAGTGGGACGAGTCGCACCAGGTCGGCCTGGCGTCGGCGCGGGCCTGCGGGAACCGGCGCGGCGAGGCGATCATGCACCGCAACCTCGGCCAGCTGGCGCTGTACCGCGACGACTGGGAGCCGGCGTACGAGCACCTGACCGCGGCGGCGGAGATCTTCGACGCGATCGGCGACCGGCTCGGCGCCGGTGTCACCGGCGTGGGCCTGGGCACCTGGCACCGTGAGCGGGGTTTCCTCGACGTGGCGCTGGAGCACTGCGTGCGCGCGATGCATGCGTTCGTCGAGGTCGGCGACGCCAACGGCGAGGCGGTCGCGCGCAGTGCGTCCGCGGCGATCCACCTGTTGCGCGACGACGCGGACACGGCCTCGGCGTATCTCGCGCCGGCGTTCCGGCTGGCACGGCTGCTCGGCGACCCGCACCGGGAGGCGAAGGTACGACGCCGGATCGCGGAGGTGCGCGAGCACCAGGGCCGCAACGACCAGGCCGTCCGCCAGCTGCGCACCGCGCTCGCGATCTTCGAGGGGCTCGGCGACGACCACTGCGCGTCGTACACCCGCGCCTCCCTCGGCCAGGCGCTGCTCGCGCTCGGCGACCAGGCGTCGGCGCGGCGGATGCTGCTGGCCGCGCTGGAGATCGGGCACCGGCTCGGCGACCGCAGCGCGGAGGCACAGGCCGCGTACCTGCTCGGCGAGCTGCACCGCCAGGCCGGCCACGTCGACCCCGCCCGCCGCTACCTCGGCCGCGCCGCCCGGGTCTGGCAGCTGGTCGCCAACGACGACCGCGCCGCCGATATCCGCCGCACCCTCGCCACGCTGTAGCCGGCTCCGTCCGCGGCGGGATGCCGAATGTACGGGGGATGTATCCGTGCACGGCAAGATCGTGCCCGGCTGACGGTAAAGGGGCCGGCGAGTCGGGGTAATCGCGGAGGTGCACGTGACGCGGGGGGTCGAGGTGCAGGAGGGGAATCACCGCGATCTCGCCGGCTCAGCCGTCAGTAACCGGTTGCAGCGTGGGGACGCACACCGGGAGGACACACCTCGGGGGGACGACCGGGGGGACGGCACAACTCGGGGGTACGGGGGGCGTCGCGGGGGCGCGGCGGAGTGGTTGATCACCGCCGCGAACCCGCGCGATGTCGACGCCGCCCTGGACTGGCAGCTCGAGCGGGTCGGGTCGCGCGCCTGGCAGGACTGGTCGCTGAAGTTCCAGCGGATGGCGTTCGGCTACTCGCTCGACACCGGCTGGCACGACGAGGCCGAGGCGCGGCGCTGGCTGACCGATCACGGGCACCTGTACGACGGGCTGCCGCCGCGCGGTGCGCTGGTCTGGTACGACGACGGCGGCACCCCGCGCGTCGCGTGCTCACTCGGCCGCGGCCGGGTCGTCGGCGCGATCCCCGTCGTGGCGATCGCGGACCTGGAATGCCTCAGCGCGTCGTACCGGTGGTCGGCGCCGCTGTTCCCTTTCGCGCATTAGCGCGCTTGCCGAGGACGTACTCGACGGCCATCGGGATCACCGAGACGAACACGATCAGGATGAGGGCGGCCTCGAGGTGGTCGTGGATGAACCGCACCTGGCCGAGGTAGTAGCCGAGCACCGTGACGCCGGTGCCCCACAGCACCGCGCCGATGCCGGTGTAGAGGAAGAACCGCCGCGGGTCCATCCGGCCGGCGCCGGCGACGACCGTGACGAAGGTCCGCACGATCGGCACGAACCGTGCCATCACGATCGCCCGGTTGCCGTACTTGTCGAAGAACTCGTGCGTCCGGGTCAGGTACTGCGGCTTCAGGAACCGCGCGTCCGGTTTGCGGAACAGGGCCGTGCCGAGCGCGCGGCCGATGTAGTACCCGGACACGTTCCCGGCGAACGCGGCCACGGTGAGGATCACGCAGGCCAGCCACAGCGGCACGCCGATGGTGCCGGCGGCGACGAACAGGCCGACCGCGAACAGCAGCGAGTCGCCCGGCAGGATCGGGAACAGCAGCCCGCACTCGATGAACACGATCGCGGCCGTGCCCCACAGTGCCCAGTCCCCGAGCTGGTTCAGCACCCACTCGGGGTCCATCAGGTCGGTGAGGTCGAGTGAGATCAGCTGCGTGATCAGAGCAAGCACCGGCACAGGGTAGCCGTTCCGGCGGCGGGCCGGGTGATCGGCGAGGGCTAACCTTGCGCGGGTGAAGCCTGTGCATGCCATGGATGGGGTCGGCGTCGGGCCGTGGCAGGGCGAGTGGCCGGACGACCCCCGGTACGACGCGGAGCTGCTGGCGCACGGCGACCGCCGCAACGTCGTCGACCGGTACCGGTACTGGACGGTCGAGGCGATCGTCGCGGACCTCGACACCCGGCGGAACCCGTTCCACGTCGCGATCGAGAACTGGCAGCACGACCTCAACATCGGCTCGGTGGTCCGCACCGCGAACGCGTTCCTCGCGGCCGAGGTGCACATCGTCGGCCGGAGGCGCTGGAACCGCCGCGGCGCGATGGTGACCGACCGGTACCAGCACGTGCGGCACCACGCGGACCTGGCCGAGCTGGCGTCGTACGCGAAGCGCCACGAGCTGCCGCTGCTGGGGATCGACAACCTGCCGGGCTCGGTGCCGCTGGAGACGTACGACCTGCCGCGCGGGTGCGTGCTGCTGTTCGGCCAGGAGGGGCCGGGGCTGACCGCCGAGGCGCACGCGCTGTGCGACGCGGTGCTGTCGATCGCGCAGTTCGGGTCCACCCGCTCGATCAACGCCTCCGCGGCCGCCGCGATCGCCATGCACGCCTGGATCCGCCGGCACGTGTTCGGCTGACGGTCTCGGCCGCAGGAGGTTCGTAGCCTGGCGACCCTCCCGGCGGTAGCGTGTCACGCATCGCACAGCCAGGCCCGCTGCCGACCGGCGCGGGGACTCGTGGAGGGGTGTACTGCACATGAGTGAATCGGTCCCGAAGTTCCTCGCGAAGATCGACCTTTTCGAGGGGCTGTCGCCGGACGTGCTGTCCGACCTCGCGAGCCGCGGCACCACCCTGTCCAAGCCCGCCGGCGCGACGTTGGTCGAGCAGGGCAGCGCCGACGCCGGCCTGCAGATCGTGCTCGAGGGCTCGGCCGACGTGTCGGTCAGCGGGGTGGCGCGTCCGTCGCTGTCGCCGGGTGACTACTTCGGCGAGGTGTCGCTGATCGACGGCCTGCCGCGGTCCGCGACGATCGTGGCCGGGCCGGACGGCGTGACCACGTTCGCGCTGTCGGCGCTGTCGTTCGCGCCGGTCATGAGGGAGAACCCGGACGTCGCGCAGGCGCTGCTGAAGGCGCTGTGCGCGCGGCTGCGGTCGCTCGAGGCGAGCTCTGCCGAGGGCTGATCCGGCGCGCGTCAGCCGAGCTCATCACGGCGGTGGCGCAGGAACGCGACCTCGGCGGCATTGCCGGTCCGGGCCAGCGCCTCGTCGTACGCCGTGGCGGCCTCGGCGGTACGGCCGAGCCGGCGCAGCAGGTCGGCTCGAACGGAGTGGAAGACGTACGACCGGTCCAGTTCGAGGCCGTCGACGATCGCCAGCGCCGCCTCCGGACCGTCGACCTCGGCAACCGCGACCGCGCGGTTCAGCGCCACCACCGGGCTCGGTGCGATCGCCATCAGCTGGTCGTACAGCTGGAGGATCTGCCACCAGTCGGTGGGCGGGCCGTCGCTGTGCACGGCGTTGACGGCGGCCTGGATCTGGTACGGCCCGGGCTGATTGCGGCGCAGGCACCGGCGCACGAGGTCGTGGCCCTCGGCGATCAGCTCCCGGTTCCACAGCGCGCGGTCCTGCTCGGCCAGCGTCACCAGCTCACCGGACGGGCCGACGCGGGCCGGGCGGCGCGCCTCGGTGAGCAGGAGCAGGGCGAGC
>DASXRB010000509.1:0-3347 GCA_036506875.1 Kribbellaceae bacterium
TCCCGCGCCGGTCCCCGGTGTTGGTCACCCGGCAGGTCACGGTCACCGACAGGTCGCCCTCGGAGGGCCGCCCGGTCACCGAAGCGTTGAGGTCGGCGTAGCCGAAGGTGGTGTAGGACAGGCCGTGCCCGAACGGGTAGCTGACCTGGAAATCCAGCGCGTCGTAGCCGCGGTACCCGACGAAGATGCCCTCGCCGTACCGGACGTGCCCGGCCTCGCCGGGAAAGTTGAGGTAGGACGTGTTGTCCTGGAGCCGCAGCGGCAGGGTCTCGGCGAGCCGGCCGGACGGATTGGCCACACCGAGCAGCAGGTCGGCAACGGCTCCGCCGGCGGCCTGCCCGGACAGCCAGCACTCCAGGATCGCCCGGGCGTGCTGCTCCCAGTCCGACAACCGCACCACCGAGCCGTTTGCGAGGACCACGACCAGGTTCGGGTTGGCGTCCGCGAGCCGGGCCAGCAGCGCCGTCTGGTTCTTTGGAAGATCGATGTGGGTACGGTCGAAGCCCTCCGACTCTTCCGCCGCGGGCAAGCCGAGGAACACCACAACCGTGCCTGCCCGGCCGGCCAGCTCGACCGCCTCGGCGGCCAGCTCCTCGTCGCGCTCGGTGGTGCCGATGCCGTACCCGGCGGCGAACGGCACCTCCACCCCGGCGGGGACCGCCGCGCGCAGCTCGTCCAGGGCCACGTCGACCCGGGTCGGGTTGACCTGCGAGCTGCCGGCACCCTGGAACCGCGGGGTACGCGCGAACTCGCCGATCACCGCCACCGTCTCCCCATCGGCCGGGCGCAGCGGTAGTACCCCGTCGTCGTTCTTCAGCAGCACCGCGGACTCGTTCGCGGCGGCCCGGGCCAGGGCGTGGTGCCCGTCGACGTCCAACTCGCGGCGCGGCTGGGTATTCGCGGTGGCCCGTTCGACCAGTGCGAGTACCCGGGTCACCGCCGCGTCGAGGACGGCCTCGTCCAGTTCGCCGGCGCGCACGGCCGCGACGATAGCGGCGTCGCTGATCCCCAGGTTGGGCGGCATCTCGACGTCCAGCCCGGCGGCCAGCGCGGCGACCCGGTCGTGGACGGCGCCCCAGTCGGAGACGACCACCCCGTCGAAGCCCCACTCCTCGCGGAGCACCGTGGTGAGCAGCCAGCGGTTCTGCGAGGCGTGCACCCCGTTGACCCGGTTGTACGAGCACATCACCGTCCACGGCCGCGCCTGCGTGACGGCGTGTTCGAAGCCGGCGAGGTAGACCTCCCGCAGCGTGCGATCGTCGACGTCGGCGCTGACCCGCAGCCGGTCGGTCTCCTGGTTGTTCACCGCGTAGTGCTTCAGCGAGGTACCGACGCCCTCGCTCTGGATGCCCTCGATCATCGCCGCACCCAACACACCCGAGAGCAGCGGGTCCTCGGAGAGGTACTCGAAGTTGCGGCCGCACAACGGGGAACGCTTGATGTTGATCCCCGGGCCCAGCACAACCGCGATCTCCTGCGCCCGGGCCTCGCGCCCGATTGCTTGGCCGATCCGCCGGGCGAGCTGCGGGTCCCACGACGACCCGACCGCACAGGCGGTCGGGAAACAGGTCGCCGGCAGGCTGCCGGAGACGCCGGCGTGGTCACCGGCGTCGGGCTGCGCGCGCAGCCCGTGCGGGCCGTCGGACACCATGATCGCCGGGATGCCGAGGCGCTCCACCGGCGCGGTGTGCCAGAAGTCCGAACCCAGGCACAGCGACGCCTTCTCCTCCAGGGTCAGCTCGCTGAGCAGGGCTTTCGTGTCCATGTCCACGGTGTGTCTCCAGCTTGTCAGGGGGCGGTCTAGGGAAGGCGCGGCGGTCGGTCTCCACGCGTTGGCGAGCCGGTCGAGCGGGGTACCCGACCCTCGCCGACGCCGGTCAACGCCTCGTGCAGCCGCTGCCAGGTCACCGGCGGCCGTTCTCGAACAGCGACGGCCGGGTGTACGCGCCCGTCGCGTCGTACCGGGTGATCTCGGTCGGGCTCACCACCGCGGTGTCGCCGCAGCAGACCCGCCAGCGCCGGTCCGGGCCGACCTACGTCGAGGCTCAGCCGGGTACGCCGGACCGCCGACACCACACCGCTCATTGTCACCCGTCGCCAGCGGTTGGCACGGCGAGCGCGTAGTGCCGCTCGTCGCGGTGCAGCAGCGGGACCGCACCCCGGGGCCGAGCAGCGCCGGACCAGGCGAGCCCGTCCTCGGTGGCTACCGTTACGGATCGGAGGTAGGCCCTTGGAGCTGGGCAGCGTTGAGCCCCCGCAGGGCTGTGATGTGATCCGCCAACACCGTACGTCAGCGATCGTTGCTCGGAACGCGGTCGGCGAAGGAACGACGGAAGGACGGGAACGGCAGGGATCGGCCCGGCTGGCCCGGTCGCTGCGGGTCGACCGGGGCCGGCTGCGGGCGCTTGTCGCCATCCGTCCACAGATCGAGAATCGGCGCATGGTCCGGCTCCGCGAGTACTACCAGGATCCGAGCACGCCACGAGCACACGACGTCCTGCCCGCCGCATTCGCCGCGGTCCGCAACGGCGCAGGCGAGCTTCTGCTGGTCCGTCGAATCGACGACGGCAACTGGGAGCTACCCGGAGGCCGGATCGAGGTCGGCGAGTCCGCTAGTCACACCGTTGCCCGTGAAGTCGCCGAAGAGTCCGGGATCACGATCGAGCTCACCGGGCTCGCCGGTGTCTACAGCGACCCCACCCATGTCCTGCTCGACCCGGATGACACCATCCACCAACAGCTCGCACTCTGTTTCCACGCCGTCCCCGCCGCACTCAGCGACAGCGAGCAACCCCGCCCCGACGACATCGAAACTGACGCAGCAGCCTGGTTCAGTACCGTCGACATCGCCGACCTCAAGATCCACCCAGCGATGCGACTACGGATCGACAACGCCGTCCGCGCACCGCAGCAATCCTACTTCGAATAGAACAATTTCCGAATCGACGGGTGCCTCGAGAACCGCGACTCTCCTCACCAGGAACGCGACCGACTGCAGCAGTCGGTACGGTGGGCGTGCTGGAGTACCGCGCTGGTGGCCTCCGGATCAAGTGTGGTGAGGAACGTGGCCTGCGACGGCTGATAGCGATCCACCACCCCCAGATCGCAGGCCCCGGCCAGATCGGTACCGCACTCGCACACGCCCTCGGGGAACCGGTCCTGGTGATCGCCCGGGGAATCGGTCCACGCCAGGTTCGCCCTCGCCGCCCGGGCTGCTTGCCCTTCTTCCGCCTCGGCCCGCCACCGCGTTCGGCCTTCTCCGGTGGCGGCGCCTTCCCCAGATCGTCGTCTTTGGACGGCGGAGACGACGAATTCCTGCTGTTACGCGACAGCAAGTGCTCCAGCTT
>DASXRB010000510.1:0-4110 GCA_036506875.1 Kribbellaceae bacterium
GTCGTACCCGCCGACCCTGGCCGCCCAGCTCACGCTTGTAGCCCACGGAGGCCGCGAGCGTGCCCGGGACCAGACCGACCGTGTTGCTCACATTGGCCAGCACCGGCGGCAGCCCCGCCGCCAGCAGAGCCGGGAAGGTCATCAGCGTGCCCGACCCGACGACGGCGTTGATCGTGCCCGCGCCGACTCCGGCGACGAACACCAGCACCGCCTCCGGCCAGGTCATCACCGCCGGAGTCTACGCACGGCCCGTCCCCCCCGCCGTCATCCCGCTCACGTCGCGATGCGACCTGCCCGAGGTCTCGGGCAGGTCGCATCGGATGGTCGAACGGGCCCGATGAACGGCGACACGCCGGGTCAGAAAGGCCCGATGATCGGAATCAGGGTTGGGGGGTGTCGCCTGGCGTCGTACCGGACGGGCGGGCGGTGAGGCCGGGGTTGCCGACGGCGGCGTTCTGGGCGGCGGCGATGGCCTCCTGGACGGCACTGTCGGCCTCGGCGACGGCGGCATCACCCGCACCGGCCTCGACCTCCGCGAACTGCGGCTCGGTTTGCAGCTCCGGGGCCTGGAACTCGCCCTCGGCCCGCTGCGGGATGCCGGACACCTTGCCGACCGCGCTGCCGAGGCCCTTCAGCGCCTCGCCGATCTCGCTCGGCACGATCCACAGCTTGTTCGCGTCGCCCTGGGCGATCGACGGCAGCATCTGCAGGTACTGGTACGCGAGCAGGCTCTGGTCGGGCTTGCCGGCGTGGATCGCGTTGAACACCGTGGTGATGGCCTGCGCCTCACCCTGCGCCTTCAGGATCCGGGCCTCCCGCTCGGCCTGCGCGCGCAGGATCCGGGACTCCCTGTCACCCTGCGCGGTGAGGATCGCGGACTGCTTCTGGCCTTCGGCCGAGAGCACCGCGGACTGCCGCATACCTTCCGCGGTGAGGATCGCGGCGCGCTTGTCGCGGTCGGCGCGCATCTGCTTCTCCATCGAGTCCTGGATCGACGGCGGCGGGTCGATCGAGCGCAGCTCGACCCGGTTGACCCGGATGCCCCACTTGCCGGTCGCCTCGTCGAGGACGTAGCGCAGCTTCTCGTTGATCTCCTCGCGGCTGGTCAGCGTCTGCTCCAGGTCCATGCCGCCGATGATGTTGCGCAGCGTCGTCATGGTGAGCTGCTCGATGGCCTGGATGTAGTTGGAGATCTCGTACGTCGCCCGGACCGGGTCGTTCACCTGGAAGTAGATGACCGAGTCGATCGACACCATCAGGTTGTCCTCGGTGATGACGCCCTGCGGCGGGAACGCGACGACCTGCTCGCGCATGTCGATCGTGTAGCGGACCTTGTCGACGAACGGGGTCAGCAGGTTGAGGCCGGGCTGCAGCGCGACCTTGTACTTGCCGAACCGCTCCACGATGCCGACCGTCTGCTGCTGCACCACCCGGACGGACTTGATCAGCGTCACGATCACCAACAGGGCGATCAACGCCAGGACGACCAGGAACGCGGTCACGGAACCCTCCAGTTCGACGAAGGCCTAGTCCGTCCAGTCTTTCGCATCCGCGGGGTCAGACAAGGGACGACGCGCAGGCTCACCGCTCGGGCGGCTCGGCAGGCTGGATCGCGGGAACCTCGACCCCGGTCACCTGCAGCCCCCACTCGCGCGCCGCGTCGCCCAGCACGTCGGCCAGCGCCGCGCGCAGCTCCTCGCGGTCGCCGAGCGCGGACGCGTCCAGCCCGGAGGCCAGCTTGCGCACGGCGGTCGCCGCGAGCTGCTGCAGCGACAGGTGGAAGCTCGCCACGGCGTACGTCGCCAGCACCGGGTCGGCCACCGCGTAGGTGACCTCCGGGCTGACCGAGAACCAGTGGCCGTCCGCGGCCATGACCTTCGTCGGCGCCAGCGCGAGCTGGTGCGGCAGCAGGCTGACCCGGGCCTTCACCCGGTCCGCGAACGGCACCGTCAGCGTGAGCCCGGGAGCCAGCGTGCGGCTGTACCGGCCGAACCGCTCCACCACGAACGCCGTGTCGCCGGGCACCACCTTGACCGCCATGGCGACGAGCACGAGCAGCACGAGTACGACGCCGACCGCCGCCCCGACTGCCGCGGGCATGTCAGGAACCGTCCCCCAGGGCCGGTGGGTCGAGCGGGTCGGACACCGGGTAGACGACCGCGGTGGCGCCGTCGACCTCCATCACCTCGACGCGGCTTCCGGGCGCGATCGTCGAGTGGCCGTCGAAGGGCTTGGCCGTCCACAGCTCGCCACCCAGGCGGATCGACCCGCCGCCGTCGGGCGAGATCTCCTTCACCACCACGCCGCTGCGCCCGACGACGTGCGCGACGCCGGTCTTGAGCTCACCGTGGTGGTGCACCTTGCGCACCAGCAGCGGCCGGATCACGATCAGCATCGCGGCCGCGGTGATCAGGCCCACGAGGATCTGCAGCCACAGCAGGCCGGGCACGACCAGCCCGACACCGCCCGCGACGAGGGCGCCGGCGGCGAGCATCAGCAGGGTGAAGTCCAGCGAGGCCAGCTCCGCGAGCCCGAGCACGGCGGCCAGTGCCAGCCAGACGGCCCAGACGTTGTCACGAAACCAGTCCATGTTCCTCAGCGTAGCGACGGGCGGGAGCGAACGCGGGCCGATTCACACCGCCCGCGCGGCGTACCTGCCCCCGTTGCGCTCCAGCACCAGTGGCAGCCCGAACGCCTCGGTCAGCGTCTCCGAGGTCAGCGCCTCGCCGATCGGCCCGGACGCGACGACGCGCCCGGCGCGCAGCAGCAGCGCGTGCGTGATTCCAGGCGGGATCTCCTCTACGTGGTGCGTCACCAGCACCATCGTCGGCGACCCCGGTGTCGTGGCGATCGTGCCCAGCGACCGGACCAGCTGCTCGCGCCCGGCCAGGTCCAGCCCGGCGGCCGGCTCGTCCAGCAGCATGAGCTCCGGGTCGGTCATCAGCGCCCGCGCGATCTGCACCCGCTTGCGCTCCCCCTCCGACAGCGTGCCGAACGTCCGGTCCGCGAGCTGGTCGATCCCGAGCTCCTTGAGCAGCGCGTTCGCCCGCGCGTGGTCGGTCTCGTCGTACTCCTCCCGCCACCGCCCCACGACCGCGTACGACGCGGAGACCACCACGTCGGACACCTTCTCCGAGCGCGGCAGCCGGTCGGCCAGCGCGGCGCTGGTCAGCCCGATCCGGGGCCGCAGCTCGAACACGTCGACCGCGCCGAGCAGCTCACCGAGCACCGCGGCCAGGCCGCTGGTCGGATGCAGCTGCGCGGCCAGGATCTGCAGCAGCGTGGTCTTGCCGGCACCGTTCGGGCCGATCACCACCCAGCGGTCGGACTCGTCGACGACCCAGTCGATTCCCTCCACGAGCCGCGCCTCACCCCGGATCACGGAGACGTCGGCCAGCTCCACCACGGCACTCATGCACACGAACTTACGGGGTCGGGGTGCGAGGAGTTCAACGGCCACGCCCGCAGGTGCGATGCTGACCTGCGTGCTGATCACCTCCGCCTCGGTGCGCTTCACGGTCTGGGCCAACGCGATGCTGTCCGGCGACGCCGACCCGGACACCGCCGCGCGGCGCATTCTGGGCATCGACGTCGGCCACCATGTTGCCGGTCTGCCCGGTCATCCGGAGCCGGTGACACTGCCGGTTGCTCTGAACGTGCTGCGCACGGCAGGCGCCCGGCAGGCACATCTGGCGCTGCCGGTACCGGGCGACCCGGCCGGTCTCGCGGGCCCGCCACCGTTCAACGAGGCGGCGCTGGAGGCGGGTGAGGCGGTGATCGTGGGCGGCGCGGACGTCGGGCTGGTGCCGGTGTACGTGGGGCCGGCCGTGCAGTGGAGCGCGCACCGCGCGGCGGCACCGCCGCACGCCGACCTCGGCGAGGCCGACCGCGGTCTGCGGGCCGCGCTGATCGCGGTCGCCGACGCGCTGGCCGCCCTGGACGTGGCGCGCTGGAAGCCCGACGTCGCCGACGCGCTGATCGACATCCGCAAGATCGGCTCGGGTCCGTCCGACGGGCTGGCGCCCGGCTACCAGCCGAAGGCGGTCACGGCCGCAGCGACGGCCCGCCGCTGCCTGGCGCTCGCGGACGCCGCGCTGGCCGACGACGGCG
>DASXRB010000511.1:0-3634 GCA_036506875.1 Kribbellaceae bacterium
CGTTGCGGAGGTATCTCGTCGTACGGGTCACTGCCGCGCTCGCCGTGACGGCTCTGCTGTGGGGGTGGGGGGCCGCGCAGTACCCGGAGATGCTGCCCGGGCTGACCGCCGCGGACGCCGCCGCCCAGCACGCCGTACTGGCCGCTTCGCTCGGCGCGCTCGGCGCCGGCGCGTTGCTGCTGGTCCCGTCGATGCTCTGGATGTTCCGCATCTTCCAGCGCCCGGCCGGGCACTGACCCCGCTGTCGGGAAAGGAATTGCCGCCAGGCGGCGACGAATGTCCCCGACCTGGCACTCCGCGGACGCGTTCCACCGGATGTCGCCGCCCGGCCGGTCGCCGCGCGGCAGCACTAGATTGGCCGGTATGGCTGTCCCGGGGATCGATATCGCCGCACTGACCAGCTACCTGGACGGGCCGTACGGGGCGACGCGCGACGTCGTGCGCCGCCACCTGGCCGAGCACGCGGGCATCCTGCGCGAGGCGCGCGAGCTGGACGAGGACGCATATCGCGACCGGGTGCTGGAGCTGTTGCTCAAGGCAACAGAGAGCGGGCTGACCGGGCGCGGGTTCCCGAAGCGGTACGGCGGCGAGGACGATCTGGGCGGCTTCGTCGCCGGCTTCGAGACGCTCGCGTACGGCGACCTGTCGCTGCTGGTCAAGGCCGGCGTGCAGTTCGGCCTGTTCGGCGGCGCGATCCTGCACCTGGGTACTGAACGCCACCATGAGCGCTACCTGGCCGACGCGATCAGCGGGCGGCTGCTCGGCTGCTTCGCGATGACCGAGACCGGCCACGGCTCGAACGTTCAGGCGCTGCGCACCACGGCGACGTACGACGCGGCGGCGGACGAGTTCGTGGTCCACACGCCGGACCCGGGCGCGCGCAAGGACTACATCGGCAACGCGGCGCGGCACGGGCGGATGGCGGCCGTGTTCGCGCAGCTCGTCGTCGGTGGCGAGAGCCACGGCGTGCACTGCCTGCTGGTGCCGATCCGCGACGGCCTCGGCGAGCCGCTGGCCGGTGTCACCATCGGCGACTGCGGTCCGAAGCTCGGGCTGAACGGCGTCGACAACGGCCGGCTGAGCTTCGACCAGGTCCGGGTGCCGCGCGAGGCGCTGCTGGACCGCTACGCCCAGGTTGATGCCGAGGGCAACTACGTCTCCGAGATCGAGAACCCGGACCGGCGGTTCTTCACGATGCTCGGCACGCTCGTCCAGGGCCGGGTGTCGGTCGGCGGCGCGGCGATCAACGCGAGCAAGGTCGCGCTCACGATCGCGATCCGCTACGGCGAGCGGCGCCGCCAGTTCGCCGCACCCGGCACGGACGACGAGTCATTGCTGCTGGACTACCGGATGCACCAGCGCCGGCTGCTGCCGCGGCTGGCGGCCACCTACGCGCTGCACTTCGCGCAGGGCGAGCTGGTCGACGAGTTCGTCCGGGTGTTCGGTGCCGAGGACGCCGGCGACCACGACCGGCGCGCCCTGGAGGCGCAGGCGGCGGGCACGAAGGCGCTCGGTACCTGGCACGCCACCGACGTCGTCCAGGCCGCGCGCGAGGCGTGCGGCGGCGCGGGCTACCTGGCCGAGAACCGGTTCGCCGCGCTGAAGGCGGACTCCGACGTGTTCACCACTTTCGAGGGCGACAACACCGTGCTGCTGCAGCTGGTCGCGAAGGGCCTGCTGACCGACTACCGGGAGGCGTTCGGCGCGCTCGACCCGCTCGGTACGGCGCGGTTCATCGCGGCGCAGGCG
This sequence comes from Kribbellaceae bacterium, assembly GCA_036506875.1. Taxonomy (GTDB): domain Bacteria; phylum Actinomycetota; class Actinomycetes; order Propionibacteriales; family Kribbellaceae; genus DASRHY01. Next base: position 1,750 of record DASXRB010000511.1, read on the forward strand.
GTCGAGATCGCGGTCGAGAAGGCGGCCCTGCGCAACCTGGTGGAACGCCTCCGGGACGCCGTACCCGGCCGGTCCGGCGAGGAGGACGCGGACGCCGGCCTGCGCGACGACGAGTACCACTGCGGGATGCTGGGGTTCCGCGAGGAGCACATGCTGTCCGGGGTGGCGCGGCGGCTGAAGGCCGGGATCGACGCCGGCGACGACCCGTTCACGGTGTTCAACCGCTGCCAGGACCACGTGATCGCCTCCGCCCGGGCGCATGTCGAGCGGGTGGTCACGGAGGCGTTCCTGGCGGCGGTGAACGCCGCGCCGGAGGGACTCCGCGACCCGCTGAGGATCCTGTACGACCTGCACGCGCTGGCCACGATCGAGGCCGACCGGGCCTGGTTCATCGAGCACGGCCGGCTGTCCGGCGAACGCTCCAAGGCGATCACCGCGATGGTGAACCGGCTGTGCGAGCTGGTCCGGCCGCTGGCGCCGGCCCTCGTGGATGCTTTCGGCGTGCCCGGCGAGGTGGTCGCCGTACCGCTGCTGGACCGGCCGACTGCTGAGTCCCGCGGCCGGTCGTTGTAGCGTCACAGTCATGAGTGAGGGCACCACCGCGGCCTCGGCCGCCGCGGCCGCGCGCGAGCTGGCCACCGTGCTGCTCGACCAGGCCGACGCGCTGGACCTGCACGACCTCCGGGCCACCGACGCGATCGAGCAGGTCCGGGTGAGGTCCCGGGCGCTGGCCGACGCGGTGCACGAACGCGGCTGGGGCGAGCTGTACCTGGGGATCGACTCGATGTTCCCCGAGCCCGGCGACCTGGTCGAGGACGTTCTCGACGACGAGGACGACATCGAGGACGACGCCGCCTGGCTGGGCGACGACGACGATGAGGGGTACGGCGAGGAGCTGCTGCCGGCCGAGGGCCTCAGGCTGTCGTACCAGGCGCGGTACGACTTCGTGGTCACCGACCCCGAGGCCCTGGTCGCGTACGTCCGCCGCCGCGCCGCGGAGGTGGGCTCCGACGAGGTGCTGGCCGAGGTCGAGGACCCGGTGTCGGCGTTCCAGCTGCTCACCTTCGTCGACGGCCTCGGCTCGAAGGACTACGCCGACATGGGTCTCGGCCCGGCCGGTGGCGAGGAGTCCCAGAAGGTCGTCGAGCACTCCCTGTGGGACCTCGACCCCACCCGCCGCGACGACACCTACCCGTACTGAGGTGGGCGTGGACGCCTGCGGCATCCGGGTCCGCCGGACCTGACCTGCCAGTCCGGGACCGCGGCAGTACGACGGCGCCGTCGCGAGCCGCGCGCTAGCGCTGGAGGACGCGGCGGCCGGTCAGCTGGATGCGCCCGATCCGGACGAACTGGGTGCGCAGGCCGACCGCCCACGGCTTGGGGCCCTGCTCTCCCCACAGCTGCACCAGGACGTCCGGGTCGTCGACGAGCTCGGCGTCGCCGACGGCCAGGACGCTCCAGCCGTTCTCGTTGAACTCGTCGATGTCGTCGATCTCGAACGCCACGCGGGTGTCGCGCATCGCGTTGGCGAGGGCGCTCCCGGCGGCGGTCCGGAAGTAGATGTCGCGCCGAAGGACCACGTAGTTCACCGGCAGCACCTGCGGACCGTCCGGCCCGTTGAAGCCGACGCGTCCCACCGTCTTGGTGTCCATCAGCTCGCGGCACTCCTCGGGCGGCAGATGCTGGAAGAGAGCCGGTTCGAACCACCGCTGCCTGCTCGTCATATCTGCGGGTATACCCGGACACGACCATCGCCGGCCCCTGCCGTAGGTCCTCGAACCGCGGGCCCTCGGTCAGGACAGCCGGACCGCGGCGACGATGCGCGCAGCGGTGCGAGGACCGGCATGAGCCGCGGTCCGGAGCCGGCCGTCGACCCGGCGGGCGA
>DASXRB010000512.1:0-4474 GCA_036506875.1 Kribbellaceae bacterium
CAGCTGGACAGCCGGTACCGGCAGCTTGCGTCGTACCGTCTGCTGGGCGACCACGGCGGCCAGGTTGCCGCCGGCGCTGTCGCCGCCGACGCCGATCCGGTCCGGGTCCGCGCCCAGGTCGGCGGCGTGCTCGACCGCCCAGACGAACGCCGCGATCGCGTCCTCCGCGCCTGCCGGGGCCGGGGCCTCCGGCGCGAGCCGGTAGTCGACCGACAGCACCCGGACGCAGGCGTCGTCGGCCAGGGCGCGGCAGTAGCCGTCGTGGGTGTCGAGGTCACCGACCACCCAGCCGCCGCCGTGCAGGTAGACCATCAGCCCGCCGCCGGTGCGGGGCGCGCCGCGCGGAACGTACAGCCGGGCGCCGAGCTGACCGTCGGAACCGCGGACCGTGAGCTCGGTCACGCGCTCCACCTCGCGCGGGGTGCCCGTGATCAGCTTCGCCTCGATCCGGAGCTGCTCGCGGCGCGCTTCGACCGACCGCTCGGCCCGCTCCGGGAAGACGCCGCTGAGCTTCAGCAGCAGCGCCAGGTCCGGGTCGAGCACGTTGCCGTCGATCTGCATCGGCGCACCGGCGAGCCGGGCACGCACCACGGGCGGCAGTGCGGTCACCGGCTTGAGCGCACCGGCCTGGGTCAGGCCGATGGCGCTGCGCAGCAGCGTATCTACTCGTCGGTTCACGGAGTCGAACCGTACCCCAGATCCGCCACCGTCATACCTGGCGGCTATCCGCGGTTCATCTTCGGATGCGATCCTTGGACGCGTGGCTGGAGACCTCCTGGCATCGCACAACCGTGAATACGACGTCGACCCGCCGTACGACATGGGCGCGGCCGAGGACCTGCCCGACGACCGTTTCCTGGACCGCGAGCTGAGCTGGCTGGCGTTCAACCAGCGGGTGCTGGAGCTGGCCGAGAGCGACCGGGTGCCGCTGCTGGAGCGGGCCAAGTTCCTGGCCATCTTCGCGAACAACCTGGACGAGTTCTTCATGGTCCGGGTCGCCGGTCTGAAACGCCGGATCGCGGCCGGCGTGGCGGTGCGGACCGCCAGCGGGATGATGCCGCGGGACGTGCTGGAGAGCAGCCTGAGCCGCAGCCGGGAGCTGATGGACCGGCACGCGCAGGTGTGGCGGGACGTCGTGCTCCCGGCGCTGGTCAAGGAGGGCATCGACATCCTGCGCTGGGACGAGCTGCACCCGGACGAGCGCGCGTCGATGACGCGGTTCTTCGGCGAGCGGGTGTTCCCGGTGCTGACGCCGCTGGCGGTCGACCCGGCGCACCCCTTCCCGTACATCTCGGGCCTGTCGCTGAACCTGGCGGTCGTCGTCCGCAACCCGACCACCGGCGGGGAGCAATTCGCGCGGGTCAAGGTGCCGCCGCCGCTGCCGCGGTTCGTGCCGGTGTCCGAGGGGCGGTTCGTGCCGCTGGAGGACGTCATCGCGGTCCACCTCGAGCAGCTGTTCCCCGGGATGGAGGTGCTGCAGTGCCACACGTTCCGGGTGACCCGCAACGAGGACCTCGAGGTCGAGGAGGACGAGGCGGAGAACCTGCTCGCGGCGCTGGAGAAGGAGCTGCTGCGGCGCAAGTTCGGGCCGCCGGTGCGGCTGGAGGTCGAGCGGTCGATCGACCCGCACGTGCGCGCGCTGCTGATCTCCGAGCTCGGGGTCACCGAGTCGGAGGTGTTCGAGCTACAGGGCCCGCTGGACCTGCGCGGGCTGTTCACGATCGCCGAGGTGGACCGCGCGGAGCTGAAGTACCGGGCGTTCGTGCCGTCGACGCATCCGCACCTGGCCGAGCTCGAGTCCGCGCTGCCGGCGGACATGTTCAGCGCGCTGAAGCAGCGCGACGTGCTCGTGCACCATCCGTACGACTCGTTCTCGACGTCGGTGCAGCGGTTCATCGAGCAGGCCGCGGCCGATCCGGGCGTCCTCGCCATCAAGCAGACGATCTACCGGACGTCCGGTGAGTCGCCGATCGTGGACGCGCTGATCGATGCCGCGGAGGCCGGCAAGCAGGTGCTGGTGCTCGTGGAGATCAAGGCCCGCTTCGACGAGCAGGCCAACATCCGCTGGGCCCGCAAGCTGGAGGAGTCCGGCTGCCACGTGGTGTACGGCGTGATCGGGTTCAAGACGCACTGCAAGCTGTCGATGGTCGTGCGGCAGGAGCCCGACGGGCTGCGGCGCTACGCGCACATCGGCACCGGGAACTACCACCCGAAGACGGCGCGGCTGTACGAGGACCTCGGCCTGCTGACCGCGGACCGCACCGTCACCGAGGACATCGCGCACCTGTTCAACCACCTGTCCGGGTTCTCCCGGCGGCGCGGGTACCGGCGGCTGCTGGTCGCGCCGGTGTCGGTGCGCAGCGGGTTGATCGAGCGGATCCAGCGCGAGATCGCGCACCACGAGGCCGGGCGGCCGGCGAGGGTGCGGTTCAAGGTCAACAGCCTGGTCGACGAGGCCATCTGCGACGCGCTCTACCGCGCCTCGCAGGCGGGTGTCCCGGTCGAGCTGTGGATTCGCGGCATCTGCACACTGCGGCCCGGGGTGCCGGGGTTGTCGGAGAACATCAGGGTCCGCTCGCTGCTCGGCCGGTTCCTGGAGCACAGCCGGGTGTTCTGGTTCGAGAACGGCGGCAGCCCGGAGGTCGGGATCGGCTCCGCCGACCTGATGCACCGCAACCTCGACCGCCGGGTGGAGACCCTCGTGCAGCTGTCCGACCCCGCCCACGTCGAGGAGCTCGGCGAGCTGTTCGACCTCGGCTTCGACCACGGCACCGGCTCCTGGTGGCTGCAGCCGGACGGCACCTGGGTGGCGCGGCTGACGGGCGCGGACGGCGCGCCGCTGCGCGACCTGCAGGAGTGGCTGATCGCGAACCGGGGGCGACGCCGCACCGCCGAGCCGATCAGCTGACCCGCCGTGAGCACGGTCGTCGCGGCTGGTGGGGTCGTCTGGCGGGGCGAGCCCGGCGCCCGCGAGGTCCTGCTCGTGCACCGGCCAAGGTACGACGACTGGTCGTTGCCCAAGGGCAAGCTCCTGAAGGGTGAGCACGTGCTGGCGGGGGCGGCACGGGAGATCCACGAGGAGACCGGTCTGCGGGTGCGGCTCGGCCCGCCGCTGGGCGTGCAGCGGTACGACGTACGCAAGAACGGCGACATCCTGCCGAAACTGGTGCACTACTGGGCCTGCGAACCGGTTGCCGGCGGCAACGGCTTCGTACCGCACGACGAGGTGGACGAGCTGGTCTGGCTGTCCGTGGACGAAGCCCGGCGGCGGCTGTCGTACCCGCGCGACGTCGTACTGCTCGACGGGCTGGACGGGGCGGTGCCGCCGGCGGCGACCGTCGTACTGCTGCGGCACGCGGCGGCGGTCAAGCGCAGGGAATGGCACGGCGCGGACACGGCGCGGCCGCTGTCCGCCGAGGGCGAGGAGTCCGCCGGGCGGCTCGTCGACGTGCTGGCGGCGCTCGGCGTGGACCGGGTGCTGAGCAGCGACGCAGAGCGCTGCACCGCGACCGTCGCCCCGTATGCGGCCGCGGCCGGGCTCGCGGTGGAGGAGCACCACGAGATCAGCGAGGACGGGTACGACGGCAACCCCGGCGCGCTGCGAGGCCTGGCCGCCAAGGCGTGGGCGCCGGGTTGCGTCACCGTGGTGTGCTCGCACCGGCCGGTGCTGCCCGGGGTGGCCCGCGAGCTGGGCCTGAAGGTCGCCAAGTTCTCCCCCGGCGCGTTCCTGGTCGCCCACCACCTCCCCGACGGCCGCGGCACCACCGAACGCTTCAGCGCCCCCTGAACCGGATCGCCGACTGTTCCGTTTGTATTCCTGGACGGCTGTCGGAGGGGGACGCTGTGCGGTTCAGGGTGCTGGGGCCGCTGGAGGTCCAGGACCGCGACGGCGAGCCGGTGCGGCTCGGCTCGCCGAAGCTGGCCGCGCTGGCGATCTGCGAACGTACCCTCGACCGGCGTGGCAGCGCGGACTGCCTGCGCCTGCTGAGCGAAACACTCGAGGAGGTCGCGCCCCGGGGGAACGGTCAGCGGCGAAGCGCGAACGAGTAGGCGTTGCCGCCGCCGTTGTCGCAGCGCCCCCCACAGGGCACTACGATGCGGACGCTTGCATCGCGTCCTGGGGAGGAACCACTGTGTTGGACCGTCGCATCATCACCGCCGCCTGCGGGCTGACCGTCGTCGCCGCGGGTCTGCTGCAGCCGCTGCCGGCGTCCGCCGCGCCGTCGGACGTCACGCTGAGCTGGACCGCCGAGACGCACAGGCGGATCCGGGTCACCTGGACCGACGCCGGTGAGCCGAACGTCGTCCGGGTGGAGGCCCCGGGAGGCGAGCACATCACGGTCGGCATGACCGGCACGAGCGCGGCGAACGACGTCGTCCTCGAGCCGTACACGGTGAAGTTCGCGGGCGATCAGAGCCTGCGGATCAGCGTGTATCCGATGGGCTCCGACGGCGAGCCCTCCGGCGCGGGCGC
>DASXRB010000513.1:0-1651 GCA_036506875.1 Kribbellaceae bacterium
CGCGGTGACGCTCGCCAGGATCTCGTAGTAGATCGGCAGGTACTGATCGTGGTAGAAGACCGCGGCCGCGTCGCCGGTCGTGGTCGTCGACGACACCTGCAGCGCGCCGTTCACGACAGCGAAGGAGCCGCTGTCGACCGCGAAGCCCTGCGTCGTGCCGGTGTTGAAGTCGGCCGCCCGCAGCGTGTCGCGCTGGCCACCGGGGATGCCGCCGGACTGCGGGTCGGTCGGACCACCGGTCTCGACCTGCCACAGGCTCTTGTCCTGCTGGATCACGAGGCCCAGCTCGCCGTACGGCTCGCCGTTGCGGGCCGCGGACGCACCGGTCTCCACCGCGCGCGTCCGATCGGCGCCCATGCTGCGTGACAGCGCGTACAGGAACTCGGGCAGCGTCGGCTCGACCTGGCGGCTCACCGTGAGGATGCCGAAGGCCGAGAACGGCACGAGGTAGGAGTCGTACTCGCCGACCCAGTCGATGAGACGGTCGCCTTCGGTGTTGCCGTAGTGGATGTCGATGCCACCGCCGCCGTAGGTGCGGTCGAGGTACGTCGGGTGCGTGTCGACGACGTCGTTCAGCCACCCGTCCGTCGAGAGGTCGTCGTCGGCGTTGCTGATGTCGTTGCCGTAGCCGGCGAAGATGTTGTCCCGGCCCGTGCCGCCGACGATCCAGTCGCTACCGAGGTCGCCGAAGAGGACGTCGTCGCCATCGGTGGCGCGGAAGGCCGAGGCCAGACACGTGCCGTTCGGCGCCGTCTGGATGCAGCCGTACACGGTCCTGCCGTTCGCCGTGCCATCGGTCGCGTCGAAGTTCAGGAAGTACTGGCCCGACGTGGGCGGCGTGCCGGTCTTCCAGGTCTGGAACGTCGTCGTGTTGAACAGGATCGTGCGGCGCGGGTCGAACTCGTCGTACAGGAAGAACTCACCCAGCCGCGCTGCGTTGTGGTGGTTCGAATTCCACGGGTTGGTGTCCGAGCCGAAGTGCAGCATGTCGCCCGCGTTGTACGGACGGGTCCAGTCGCTCCGGACGAGACCGTTCGCGCAGTTGACCTGCTGGTCGCAGATCGGGTTGTAGGTCTGCTCGTAGGCGACGAGCAGCGCCTCGTTGCCACCCATCGCGTCGTCGCCGACGGCGCCGTGGATGAAGTCGTTGTCAAGGCCACCGAACAGGATGTCGTCCGAGTTGTTCGCGTCGTAGTGGATCTGGTCGCCCAGGCCGAGCGCGTCGGGCGACTGGTCGTACGGCGTGAGGTCGAACTGCTTCGCGAGCGCGCCGGCCACGTTGATCGTCGCGGTCTGCACCTGGCCGGGCGTGTAGATGAACTCGTTCAGCACGTCGCCCTGGCTCGTGCGCGTGTCCGGGTCGGTCTGGCGCAGGCCGTAGATGCCGTAGAGCGGCTCGGTGAACTGCGTGCAGACCGCGCTCGACGCGGCGCCCGGGCAGGCCGTGTTGCGGCTGGTGAAGATGCGGCCGTCATCGCCGAGGATGCCGTCCTGGCCGGTGCCGCCGGAGATCCAGTCGAAGCCCCAGCCGCCGATGAGGTCGTCGTCCTGGGCGTCACCGAAGATGACGTCGCGGCCGACGGCGCCGTACGCCGTGTCGTCACCGGACTCGCCGTGCAGCTCGTCGTTGCCGCCGATGTCGACGGTCCAG
>DASXRB010000514.1:0-12437 GCA_036506875.1 Kribbellaceae bacterium
GCCGACGCCGCCGAGCCGGACACCGCGCAGAGCTCGCCGGTCGCCGGTGACATGGCGGTGAAGTTCGCGCAGTGCATGCGCGAGCACAGCGTGCAGGTGGCCGACCCGCAGCCGGGTCAGCCGCTGCGGATCCGCGGCCGGCAGCAGAACGAGGCGCAGACGAACCAGGCGATGCAGGAGTGCCAGGCGGAGGTCGGCGGCGCGACCCCGCAGCGGGTCGGCGGCTGACAGTGATCGGATCTCTCTGGGCGACCACGGACTGGTCGTGGTCGCTGGGAACCGGACCGGACGGCCGGCGGGTGGTGGGCGCAGGGACCCACCACCCAGCGGTCGTCAGCCGGCCAGCGACTGCAGCACGATCGTCCGAGCCGGTACCTGCTCGAGGATCGACTTGTGCAGCTCCTGCAGCTCCGGACCCGGCTCGATGCCGAGATCGTTGCGCAGCTTGCGACGGACCAGCCCGTACGCCTGCAACGCCTCCGCCTGCCGGCCGGAGCGGTACAGCGCGAGCATCAGCTGGGCCCGCAGGGTCTCGTGGAACTGGTAGATCGAGACGACCTTCTGCAGCTCCGGGATGATCTTGCGGTGGTTGCCGAGAGCGATCTCGGCGCTGAACAGGTCCTCGTAGGCGGCGATCCGCTCGTCGGTGAGGAACCCGGCCTCCTGCTGGATGAACTCGCCCGGCACCCCTGCGAGCGCGTCGCCGCGCCACAGTGACAGACCTTTCCGAAGACTCCGGACCGATTCCTGCAAATCACCGTGGAATGCCTTTTCGCGAGCCTCCGCGACGTGATTCTTGAATGCCCACACATCGACCTTGCCCGGGTCGACCTGGAGCATGTAGCTGGCCGAGCTCGTCTGCAGCTCGACGTCCCGGATCGGACGCAGCAGCTGGCGGAGCCGGTAGATGTACGACTGCAACGTCGTCTGTGCCGCGACCGGGGGACGTCCGTCCCAGACGTACTGGGTCAGACGGTCGACCGGCACATCATTGTTCGCATCGATGAGCAGTGTGGCCAGAACTGCTCGCTGTTTCGGTGCTGTGATCGGGATCGGTGTGCCCGAGGCGGCGGCCTCGAGGCTCCCGAGGATAGCGAAGTACACGACGTTCCTCCCGCAGATCATGAACAATCCGAACACCTTGAACGTGACCACGTCGGTCACCGGTGACCCACGAATGATCCCCGGCACGGGAAAACGCAACAGAAAGTAATGGCGAGACGCTGGAGCAGCGCTGTTCCGAACCTGGCATCGCCATCGCTTCTGATTCCCAGAGATCCCCCTAACTTGAGCGCGAGAATAGCACGAAAAAGGCGGCAACTAGAGGCCATTGAGAAGAAGTTGCCAGTACTCTCCGGAGTACTCCGGGTGGGCGGGAGCCGGCGCCGTGACCCTGGGTGTACGACGCCCGCCGAGACCTTGCCGGACGCGCGCCGGCCCAGCCCCGAGAGGGTCTCCCGGGCGTGCTCGCGGCCACGCTCCGTAGAGCTCCGCCGCGACGCGTTTCCGCAGGTGAGAGCACACACATGCGGGTGTCCACCGCGGCTGACGGCCGCCTCGCGGCTTGGTTCCGCACACTCCCCGGCGGGAGCACGCGGTGAAATCCCGAGCTCGTCGGCCGTGACCGAAAGTGACGGTGCGCTGCCGGCCCGCGGGCCCCGGGTGTACTCCCGGCGAGCAATGTTGCCAGCGCCCGCTGTCACTTGAAAAGCCGCCGACGAAAGCATGAAGAAATTCCGGATTCAATCATCGACCGGCAATCCAGGCGATCTCCCCGCGGCGTCCGGGTCGCCGCCGCGCCAGTCGCCCGGTACGGTGGCTGGAGCAACCCGTCGGCTCCCTTGGACCGGCGCGCCGATGGCAGGTGGTCGGCGCTGGAGCACGCAGGCAGCCATGCTCCAGCGACCCTCCGTGAGGATTCCAGCGGAATGCCGAGGGAAAACCATCGGATATTCACCCGAATACCAGCCGATAATCTTTCTCTTGACACCTGGGATCGCACTCCCTTACGTTCGAGCCCGGTCGGCGCCGAAATGATTCGGCGGCCGATTCCCGGGCGGCTCCGCCGAGAGCACGTCGCCCGGGATGCCGGCCGGGAGGGGTTGGGGGTGAGCGGCGATGACGCAGGTGCGCGGAGGCGATGCGCGCGGGGGAGGCGCCAGTAGCTGCGACGCGGTCGCGGAAAGCGTTCCCCGGACACCTCGACCACGGCACCCGCGCGTCGTACGTGAGAAATAACGCGGCGGCGCGACCGCGGGCGATGAGGATGCATTCTTCGACGAGAAGGTGATGGACATTGACCAGGGAATGTGGGGCGCGTCGTCTTCGCGGTAAGCCGCGTATGTGGGGATGGACCTTCCGATGACCATCAGTATCGAGGCCGTCCGTCCGGACACCCTGACCGATCCGGCTCCGGCCGGGCCGCCGCCGCTGCCGCTGCCCGTGCTCGGCCGGATCGCCGGCGTCGGGACGGCAGTGCCGGAGACGTCGTACACGCAGCAGGAGCTGCTCGACAGCTTCGAGATCACGGACCCGAGGATCCGCTCGGTGTTCCTGAACAGCGCGATCGACCGGCGCTGCCTGACCCTGCCGCCGCGGCTGCTGGACGGCACCTACGCGATGGAGGAGCAGGGCGAGCTGCTCGACAAGCACAAGGCACAGGCGGTCGAGATGGGCGCCCGCGCGCTGCTCGCCTGCCTGGACGACATCGGCGCGACCCTCGAAGACATCCGATATCTGTGCTGCGTGACGTCGACCGGCTTCCTCACCCCGGGCCTGAGCGCCCTGGTCATCCGGGAGCTCGGCATCGACCGGCACTGCTCACGCGCCGACATCGTCGGGATGGGCTGCAACGCCGGCCTGAACGCGCTGAACGCGGTCACCGGCTGGGCCACCGCACATCCCGGTGAGCTGGCGATCATGCTGTGCGCCGAGGCGTGCTCGGCGGCGTACGTGTTCGACGGCACCATGCGCACGGCCGTGGTGAACAGCCTGTTCGGTGACGGCGCCGCCGCGATCGCCGTGATCGGCGGCGACACCGTCGAGTCCGAGACCGCCTTCGGCGTCCCGGGCGTCCAGGTCCCGAGGGTGCACAAGTTCGCCAGCTGCATCGTGACCGACGCCCTCGACGCGATGCGCTACGACTGGGACTCCGACCAGGCCAAGTTCAGCTTCTTCCTGGACCCGGCGATCCCGTACGTCGTCGGCGCGCACGCCGAGATCGTGGTCGGCAAGCTGCTGGCCGGCACCGGCCTTCGCCGCGCGGACGTCGCGCACTGGCTGGTGCACTCCGGCGGCAAGAAGGTGATCGACGCGGTGATGGTGAACCTCGGCCTGACCCGCCACGACGTGCGGCACACCACCAGCGTGCTGCGCGACTACGGCAACCTGTCCAGCGGCTCGTTCCTGTTCTCGTACCAGCGGCTGCTGGCCGAGGGCGTCACGCGGCCCGGCGACTACGGCGTTCTGATGACCATGGGCCCGGGCTCGACGCTCGAGACGGCGCTCGTCCAGTGGTGACCCGACGGCGAGACGAAGGAGAACGAACGATGACTGTCACCCAGCAGGCCGAGGCCCGTACCGGCGACGACCCGGTGGTCCGGATCGACGGCAGCCTCCCGCTGTCCGCGCAGAGCGTCGGGACCCTCGCGCAGGCGTGCGACGAGGCGGAGGATCGCGGCGCCGGCGTCGTCCGGGTGCTGGTGTCCGGTACCCCCGGCAGCGACTGGACGGCCGACCTGGAGGTCGGCCTGGTGAGCAAGTGGGAGCGCGCGTTGCGCCGGCTGGAGCGCCTCGGCGCGACCACGGTCGCGGTCGCCGAGGGCGACTGCGGTGGCCCGGCACTGGACGCGCTGCTCGCCACCGACTTCCGGATCGCGACGTCGTCGGTGCGGCTGATGGTGCCGGTCGGTGACGGCGCCACCTGGCCGGGGATGGCGGTGTACCGGCTGTCCCAGCAGGCCGGCGTGGCCCGGATCCGCCGCGCGGTGATGTTCGGCCGCCCGATCGACGCCCGCGAGGCGGTCTCGCTGCACCTGGTCGACGAGGTCGCCGACGACCTCGACGCCGCCCTGGCCGCGGTCGCGGAGCTGGCCGGTTCCTTCTCCGGCGCCGAGCTGGCGATCCGCCGCAGGCTGATGCTGGACGCCAACACCACCAGCTTCGAGGACGCGCTCGGCGCGCACCTCGCGGCCTGCGACCGAGCACTGCGGGGCGCCGGGGCGGACGCGTGACCACCGAGGTCACCTCGGCGTGCGCCGCCGCGTGGCGCGAGCTCGCGCGCGAGGTGGCGAACGCCGAGGTCGAGCTCGCGTCCCTGCCCGAGCCGGTACGACGCTCGGCCGCGCAGCGGGTCGCCGCGGCCCGGGCCGTCGGCAGCGCCAGGGCGATCCGGGCCCGGTTCCTCGCGGCGCACGCCGAGGCGGTGTACGACGAGCTGACCGCCGGGATGACGCGTGACCTGCGGATCGACGAGCTCGTCGACGCCGCGTCGTACGCCTTCCCCGGGCTGGTGCCGACGGCCGACCAGCTGGAGACCGAGCGCGCCCGGCCGCAGGCGCACAAGGACGGCCTGGAGATCGACCAGGGTGTCTTCCTCAGTGCCGTGCTGCGGTCCCCGCGGTGCGGCGGCCACCTGCTCGACGCGATGCGCCGGCCGGTGGAGCGGTCACTGCGGGTGCTGCCGGAGTTCCGTCGTACCGGCGTCGCCGACCTGGGCTCGGTGCGGGTCGAGCGGCGCGGGCCGGCGGCGTACCTGACGATGACCCGCGACGACTGCCTGAACGCCGAGGACGACCGGCAGGCCGACGACCTGGAGACCGCCGTCGACCTCGTGCTGCTCGACCCCCAGGTGCGGGTCGGGGTGCTGCGCGGCGGCGAGATGACGCACCCGCGGTACCGCGGCCGGCGGGTGTTCAGCGCCGGGATCAACCTGAAGAGCCTGCACGCCGGCCGGATCTCGCTGGTCGGGTTCCTGCTGCGGCGCGAGCTCGGCTACATCAGCAAGATCCAGCGCGGGCTGACCGATCCCGGGGGCTGGCCGGGCACCGGGGTCGAGAAGCCGTGGGTCGCGGCGGTGGACACGTTCGCGATCGGCGGCGGGATGCAGCTGCTGCTGGTGTTCGACCACGTGATCGCGGCGTCCGACGCCTTCCTCAGCCTGCCCGCCGCGCAGGAGGGGATCGTGCCGGGCGTGGCGAACTTCCGGCTGACCCGCGCGGCCGGGCCGCGGATCGCGCGGCAGGTCATCCTGGAGGGCCGCCGGATCTGGGCCAGCGAGCCGGACGCGCGCTGCTTCGTCGACGAGGTGGTCGAGCCGGCCGGGATGGACCGCGCGATCGCCGCGAGCGTGGAGCGGCTGGAGAGCCCGGCGGTGGTGCCGAACCGGCGGATGCTCAACCTGTCCGACGAGCCGCCGGAGGAGTTCCGCCGGTACCTGGCCGAGTTCGCGCTGCAGCAGGCGCTGCGGCTGTACAGCGACGACGTGATCGGCAAGGTCGGCCGCTTCACCGCCGAGCGGGACGCTGCGACGTGACCCGGCCGGTGAGCCGGCCGCCGCGGGTGCGGTACGCGAAGAAGGACCACGTCGCGTACGTGACCCTGAACCGGCCGGACGTGCTGAACGCGATGGACCTGCGGATGCACGCCGAGCTGGCCGGGATCTGGGACGACGTCGAGGCCGACGACGAGATCCGGGTGGCGGTGCTCACCGGCGCAGGGCAGCGCGCGTTCTCGGTCGGGCAGGACCTGGCCGAGCGCGCCCGGCTGGACGCCGAGGGCGTCCCCCGTACGACGTTCGGCGGTCGCGGCCAGCCGGGCTGGCCGCGACTGACCGAGCGGTTCACGATGTCCAAACCGGTCGTTGCCCGGGTCAACGGTTACGCGCTCGGGGGCGGTTTCGAGCTGGCGCTGGCCTGCGACATCGTGGTGGCCTCCGACTCCGCCGTGTTCGCGCTGCCGGAGGTGCGGCTCGGGCTGGTGCCGGGCGCGGGTGGCGCGTTCCGGCTGGCCCGGCAGCTGCCGTTGAGGACCGCGATGGGCTACCTGCTCACCGGGCGGCGGATGCCGGCTTCGGTCGCCCTGCGGTACGGGCTGGTGAACGAGGTGGTGCCGGCGGAACAGCTGGACGCCGCGGTCGCGGAGTGGACCGACAACCTGGTCCGCAGCGCGCCGCTGTCGGTGCGCGCGATCAAGGAGTGCGTGCTGCGCTCGGTGGACATGCCGCTGGAGCAGGCGTTCGCGACCCGCTACCGGTGGGAGGAGGCCCGGATGCGCAGCCACGACGCGGTCGAGGGCCCGCGTGCCTTCGCCGAGAAGCGCGACCCCGTCTGGACCGGGTCCTGACGCTCGCCGCGACGGGTCGTCCAGGCGGGCTCCAGCGGCCCGCCGAATTCCTTCCACCGCTTTTCCGGAATTCCGTCAGAAATAGTCCTGAGTTATTCCCGAATATACTCATGACTCTTGTTTCCTTGGTTATTCCGCGGCTATCATCCTCGGCGAGGGGATGGGGTTGCCGGGTGGCGCGATCTGCTTGTCCGCAAGGGCAATCTGGCTCGAAGCAGTCGCTCGCAAATCGTCTCCGACAAATTCGACGGATCACGCACGGGCGTTATCGGACGACAATCCACCGGTGCGGTTGCGACCGGAAGACGGCGATTCACGAGCGATGGGTGGTGTGCTGATGGGCGAGGCTATGGAGCCGATGAGAGGCCCGGTACCGGTCGGTGAGCCGGGACCGGGCGCACCGGGGCCGGGCGCGGGTCCGGTGCCGGTGCGGATGCCGGTCGGGGGACCGGTGCGTATCCCGGTTCCGGTCGGGGGAGCCGATCCGTCCGCCGGCGGTGACTTCGGTGGCCCCGAGGTCGGCGGCGGCCCGGTGCCGGTGGACCCCGGCGCGGCCGGCGGTGACGCGGCCTCCGGCGGTCCGGTGCCCGGCGGACCCGGTGGGCCAGGTGGCGGGCCCGGGCCGGCCGCGGGGCCGGTGCGCGTGATGGGCCCGGTGACCGGGATGGGGGACCGGCGGCAGCCGCCCGCGCTGGGCCAGGGCCCGGAGCTGGCGCAGACCCCGGTGACCGACGGACAGACCAAGTACGGCGTCCGCGACACGATCAAGCTCGGCGCGTCAGCGATCAAGCTCGTCTGGGTCGCCGGCCGCAAGGAGTTCTTGTGGATCCTCGCGATGGACGTGCTTCAGGCGCTCGCGGTGTTCTTCGTCATCATCCAGCTCCAGCGGGTGATCACCGACCTGATCCGCTCCAACGCCGGCGGCAGCAGCTCCACGCTGGCGGTCAACATCAGCCTGTTCGCCGGCGCGAACTTGCTGGCCGTGATCGCGCAGGCGGTGATCTCGAACTGGCGCCCGCTGCTCAGTGAGCGCACCGCGATGTACGTGTGCGGCGAGGTGATCAAGGTCGCGTCGCTGGCCGAGCTCGGCGACTTCGACGACTCGGCGTTCCACGACCGGCTGCAGCGGGCCGCGGCCAGTGCCGCCACCCGGCCGTCGATGCTGGTGCAGAGCCTGGTGATGATCGTCCAGGAGACCGTCGCGATCCTGTCGATCTGGCTGGCGCTGGTCACGATCGCGCCGTTCATCGCGCTGGCGCTGCTGCTGGTGATCATCCCGATCTGGATCAGCGGGGTGCGCGGCGGCGAGCACTTCTTCGGTTTCATCACCCGGATCACCCACACCGACCGCGGCCGCAGCTACCTGTTCGGGCTGCTCACCTCGCGCGACGCCGCGAAGGAGATCCGCGCCTTCAACATCGCCGCCTACCTGTCCACGCGCTGGCGGGCCTCGATGTCGCAGCGGGTCGAAGCGCTGGCCGAGACGATGCGCAAGCGGATGCGCTCCACGCTGGTCGGCTCGCTGGCCAGCAACGTGGTGATGGCGATCGCGGCCGCGGTGCTGATCGGCCTGAACCAGTTCGGCTACCTGACGCTGCCGCAGACCGCGACCGTGGCCGGCGTGCTGCTGATGTTCAGCCAGCGGCTGATGCGGACCGTTGCCATGGCCAACGACTTCTTCGAGTCCGCGCCGCTGGTCCGGGACCTGAACGAGTTCCTCGCGCTGGAGCCGACGCTGATCCGCAACCGGTCCGGGATCGAGTTCGGCGGCCGGTTCGACCGGATCGACGTCGAGGACCTTTCGTACACCTACTTCGGCTCGGACAAGAAGGCGCTGGACGGGGTCTCGCTGAGCTTCAAGGCCGGCGAGGTGGTCGCGCTCGTCGGCGAGAACGGCTCCGGCAAGACCACGCTGGCCAAGCTGCTCGCCGGGCTGTACGCGCCGGACGGCGGCACGATCCGGGTCGACGGCACCGACCTGCAGGCGATCGACCTGGTCAGCTGGCGGGAGAACGTCGCGGTGCTGTTCCAGGACTTCATCCGCTACGCGCTGCCGGCCGGCGAGAACATCCACGTCGGCTGCGTGACCCGCGAGCCGGTGCTGGACGACATCCGCGAGGCGGCCCGGGAGGCCGGCGCGGACGAGTTCCTCTCCGCGTTGCCGGACGGCTACAACACGATCCTGTCGCCGCAGTTCAACCGCGGCCAGGACCTGTCGCTGGGCCAGTGGCAGCGGGTCGCCCTGGCCCGGGCGTTCTTCCGGGACGCCCCGCTGGTGATCCTCGACGAGCCGACCGCGTCACTGGACGCGCGCGCCGAGCGGGCGCTGTACGAGAGCGTCCGGGAGCTGTACGCGCACCGCACCGTGCTGATGATCAGCCACCGCTTCGCCACCGTGCGGACCGCGGACCGGATCATCGTGCTGCGCGACGGCGGCATCGTCGAGCACGGCACCCACGACGAGCTGATGGCCGCCGACGGCCTGTACGCCGAGCTCTACTCGATCCAGGCCAGCGCCTTCATCGAGGCCGATGAAGCTGAGTCCGACGGCAATGGAGCAGACGCCGAGATCGACGCCAGCACGGCGCCGCGCGGGTAGCCGATGACCGACTACCGGGGTGGTGTGAGAGCGGTGCCGAAGCAGCCGGGGGAGCGCTCGGCGGTGGAGATCCGGCGTGGCAACGTCGTACCGGCCGTGTTCTGCGTGCACTCGTCGACCGGCGGCGTCGCGGAGTTCGTCGCGCTGTCGGCGCAGCTCGGCGAGGGACAGCGGTTCTACGGCCTGCAGTCACCCGGGCTGCTCGACGGGGACGCGCCGCTGCGGACGGTCGAGGAGCTGGCGGCGTCGTACCTCGGCGAGGTGCGGGCGCTGCAGCCGGCCGGGCCGTACCTGTTCGCCGGCTGGTCGATGGGCGGGTACGTCGCGGTCGAGCTGGCCCGGCAGGCGGCGGCGGCCGGGCTCGAGGTCGGCGGCGTGTTCCTGATCGCCCCGCCGTACGACGAGCCGTGGTCGTGGCGCCGGGCACGCAAGGAGACGCGGGCGGCCCGGCGGCACCTGCAGGAGCTCGGCGACCGGATCGCCGCCGCCGCGGCGCCGCCGGGTAAGCAGCTGCTGCCTCAGTGGGACCTCAACGACGACCCGCTGCGGGACCCGGCCGGGCACGCGGCGACCGGGCCGGACGCGGTGCTGCGCTGGCGGGCCGAGCGGGTCAACGTGGTCAACCGCTGGGCGAGCGGCCGCTACCGGACCGCGCTCAAGCGCGGGACCAGGCCGTACGACGGCCGGGTGGTGCTGTTCGTCCCGGACGGCGACCCGGCCGGGACCACGCGGCGGGCGCTCGCGCAGTGGCGGGCGGTGCTGCGTACCGAGCCCGAGGTCGTCACGGTGCCGGGGGAGCACCTGACGGTGATCGTCGGGCCCGGTGCCCGGGCTGTCGGGGCCCGGCTGAAGGACGAGATCGCCGGGCCGTCCTGGCCGGAGGAGGCGGTGTCGTGAGCGGTGTGACCCGATGTGAACAGTCAACGCGACCTAGGGCGGGTGGATGCACGTGACGATCTCCTCTTCTGAACTTCTCGGCGACCTCGAGGTGCGCGGCGTGCGTCTCTACCTTGCCGACGGCGAGCTGCGCGCGCTGGCGCCGAAGGACGTCCTGACCCAGGAACTCAAGCTGCTGATCAAGCAGAGCCGCGAGGAGATCATCGACATCCTTCGCGAGAAGGAGACACTCGCCGATCTCACCAAGGCACCGCCGATCACGCCGGCCGACCGCACTCAGCCGCTGCCGCTGTCGTTCGCGCAGCAGCGGCTGTGGTTCCTCGGGCAGCTGGACCCGGACTCGGTCGAGTACAACATGCCGATGCCGATCTGGTTCGACGGCGACGACCTCGATGTCGACGCGCTGCGCACCGCGCTGGACGCGATCGTCGAGCGGCACGAGGTGCTGCGGACCCGGCTGGTCGAGGGCACCGACGGGGTCGCGTACCAGGTGATCGACCCGCCGAAGCCGGTCGACGTGCCGCTGATCGACGTGTCCGGCGAGGCCGACCCGTCGGTGGCCGCTCGGGCGCTGATCGCGGCCGACGGCGCGACGCCGTTCGACCTGTCCGCCGGACCGCTGCTGCGGGCGCAGCTGATCAAGGTGTCGGACGAGCTGCACGCACTGCAGCTGTGCGTGCACCACGTCGCCTTCGACGGCTGGTCGGCGGGCATCTTCCGGCGCGAGCTGGGGGCCCTGTACGACGCCTTCAAGGCCGGCCGGGCGCCGTCGCTGCCTGCGTTGCCGGCGCAGTACGCCGACTTCGCGGTGTGGCAGCGCGGCTGGCTCACCGGCGACGTGCTGGAGGGGCAGCTGTCGTACTGGCGGGAGAAGCTGACCGGGGCACCGGTGCTGGAACTGCCGGCCGACCGGCCGCGGCCTCCGGTGCGCTCGACGGCCGGCGGGTCGATCGAGTTCGAGGTGCCGCTGCCCGTCGCGCAAGCGCTGCGCACGCTGTCACGGAACTCGGGCGCGTCGATCTTCATGACGCTGGTGAGCGCGTTCAACGTTCTGCTGAGCAAGTACAGCGGCCAGGACGACATCGTGATCGGCACCCCGATCGCGAACCGGAACCGCACCGAGATCGAGGGCCTGATCGGGTTCTTCGTGAACACGCTGGTGCTGCGCACGGACCTGTCGGGCGACCCCGCGTTCACAGAGCTGCTGGGGCGGGTGCGGGAGACGGCGCTGGGCGCCTACGCGCACCAGGACCTGCCGTTCGAGAACCTGGTGGACGCGCTGGAGACGACCCGGGACCGGTCCCGCACGCCGTTGTTCCAAGTGATCTTCAGCTACGCCCAGGGCGGCCAGGTGCCGGCCGACGGCGGGTCCGGCCAGGCCGGACCGGTGGCGCCGGACGCGGACGAGGTGCAGGCCGAGTCGCCGGTGAAGTTCGACCTGGCGGTGTCGTTCGGCGA
The DNA here is from genome assembly GCA_036506875.1 of Kribbellaceae bacterium. Lineage (GTDB taxonomy): Bacteria > Actinomycetota > Actinomycetes > Propionibacteriales > Kribbellaceae > DASRHY01. The sequence continues at coordinate 11,297 of DASXRB010000514.1, forward strand.
GACCGGCGGCGGCGGCCTGGCCGGTGGCGTGCAGTACGCGAAGAGCCTGTTCGACCACGACCGGATGCAGCGGCTGGTCGAGCACCTGCTGGCGGTGCTGGAGGCCGTGGCGGCGAACCCGGAGCAGCGGCTGTCCGAGCTCGACGTGCGCACCGCGGAGGAGCGGGCCGAGCTGGAGCGGTGGAACGACACCGCGCAGGAGATGCCGGACGCGCCCGGTGTGCACGAGCTGATCGGTCAGTGGGTGGAGCGGACGCCGGACGCGGTCGCGGTGTGCTGCGGCGGCGAGGCGGTCACCTATGCCGGCCTCGACGAGCGGGCGAACCGGCTGGCGCGGCGGTTGCGCGCGGCCGGCGTGGGCCGCGAGGACGTCGTCGGGCTGTGCCTGCCGCGCGGGGTCGAGATGATCGTCGCGGTGCTGGCGACCTGGAAGGCCGGCGCGGCCTACGTGCCGCTGGACCCGCAGTACCCGGCCGGCCGGCTCGGGTACATGCTCGCCGACAGCGGAGCGCGGGTGCTGGTCGCGACGACCGGGACCGTCGGGGAGCTGCCGGCCGACGTCGTACCCGAGGGGACCCACGTCATCGCGCTGGACGACGCTGCCGTCCGGGAGGCGCTGCTGGCCGAGCCGGCGACGGCGCCGGAGCTGGACGCGTCGCGGGAGCTGGCGGCGTACATCATCTACACCTCGGGATCGACCGGGCGGCCGAAGGGTGTGCAGGTGCCGCACCGCGGGCCGCTGAACCTGGCGCTGGCGATGCGGCCGGTGCTCGGGGTGGCCGGGGGCGTGGTGGCGCTGCAGTTCGCGTCGTTCAGCTTCGACGCCGCGGTGCTGGACATCGCGGTGGTGCTGGGCGGCGGTGGCACTCTGGCGATCGCCAGCACCGAGGAGCGGGCCGAGCCGGGCGCGCTGGCGGCGATGGTGCGCGACAGCGGGGTGACGGTGGCGAGTGTGGTGCCGTCGCTGCTGGCGGTGCTGGACCCCGACGCGGTGCCGCTCACGAACTGGGTGGTGGGCGCGGAGCGGCTGACCGCCGAGCTGTCCCGGACCTGGTCGTCGAAGACGCGGCTGTGGAACACGTACGGGCCGACCGAGACGACGGTGATCACCACCGCCGGGCCGATGGCGGCCGACGCCGAC
>DASXRB010000515.1:0-4691 GCA_036506875.1 Kribbellaceae bacterium
GGTCGTCGTACTCGGCAAGAACGCGGCGGCCCGGCTCGGCATCAACCGGATCGACTCGCAGCCGGCGGTCTTCATCGGTGACCAGCCGTACACGGTGATCGGGATCCTCGACGGCTGCTCGAGCCGCGCCGAGCTGCTCGACGCGGTGATCATGCCGAACGGGACCGCGCGGACCGCTTACGGCCTGACGTCGCCGGACGCGCTGGAGATCCGGACGGCCGTCGGCGCCGCGCAGCTGATCGCCCGGCAGGCGCCGATCGCCGTCGACCCGGACGACCCGGGATCGCTGCAGGTCGACGCGCCGCCGGCGGCGGGCCGTGTACGACGGGACGTGGAGGCGGACGTGAACGCGCTGTTCCTGCTGCTCGGGGCGGTGGCGTTGCTGGTCGGCGGCCTCGGCATCGCGAACGTCACGCTGCTGTCCGTGCTGGAACGCATCTCCGAGATCGGCCTGCGCCGCGCGCTCGGCGCCGCCCGCCGGCACATCGCATCGCAGTTCCTGGTGGAGAGCGTGATCATCGGCTTCCTCGGTGGCCTGCTCGGCACGACGGCCGGCGTCCTCCTGACGGTTGGCGTGTCCGCCGCCCGCGACTGGACGCCGATCCTCGACCTCCGCCTCGTCCTCGCGGCACCACTGCTCGGCGCGCTGATCGGCCTCGCCGCCGGCACCTACCCCGCCTGGAAGGCCTCCGCCATCGAACCTATAGCCGCCCTCCGCGGCACCACCTGACGTCGCCCGCGTGCCGCGTTCGCCCCTGCGGTCCGAATTCGCGCGGCCGCACGCTCCCCGCGCCGTTCCAGGCGCAAGCTGCGGGTGAGGTCACCGATGGTGGGAGGAGATCTGGCCGCACGAGCGAACCGACGGGCTGCCGCGGCTGTCTTTCCCTCCGGGCCGCGGATGGTGGGGGCGCTCGCGATCGGCGGCTGTTGTCACAAGGGGCCGATGAGTGGCGACACGCCGGGTCGGAAGGGCCCGACGAACGGGAGTCAGTCGGGGGATTCCAGGTTGGTGATGATGGTCCAGAGGAGGTTGCGGAGGAGCTTGCGTTCCTCGGCGTCGATGCCGCGGAGGGCGCGGCGGCCGGCGCGGGTCTGGAGCTGCTGGACCTGCTCGGCGACGACCCGGCCCTGGTCGGTGAGGTCGATGCTGACGAGGCGGGCGTCGGTGCCGTCGCCGCCGCGGTTCCGGCGGACCAGGCCGGCGGCCTCCATCCGTTGCGTCGTACGCGTAGCCGTCGGGACCTCGACGTCGAGCACCTTCGCCAGCTGCGCGACCGGCAGGGACCCGTGCAGCAGCAGCTTCTGGAGCACGACCTCCTGGCCGGTGTGCACGCCGCTGCCGGCGAGCTCGGCGCCGATCGCCTTGCGGGACGCGCGCTCGGCGAACTTCAGCGTCATCAGGATCTCGACCGCACTGGCCGGCGCGTCCGGCGACCACCTCGGCTGCTTCATCGCGGTTCCTTGCGCGCGAACGGGTTGGCGGCCACCAGGTCGCCGACGTACTCGGTCGGGATGGCCGGTTCGCCACGGGACAGCTGGCTGGCGGACCGCGGCAGCTCGTCGCGCACCCTCCGGTGATGGTCGCGCGCCTCGTCCCACGTCGTACGGCCGGTGATCTCGCCGCCGGCGACCAGGTGCCGCAGCAGCACCCTGTCGTCGCCGTCGTCCGCCGGCGCGGACCCGACGCCGATCAGCTCGGCCTCGGCCTCGCCGTGCCCGTTCCTGCGCCGCAGCGCGTACTTGCGGCCGCCGATCGAGATCTTGTCCCGGCTCTTCTTCGCCACCGCGGTGAGCTCGCCGGAGCCTGCCTCCCGCGCGACCAGCTTGTAGACGAAACCGCAGGTCGGGTGCCCGGAGCCGGTGACCAGCGCGGTGCCCACGCCGTACCCGTCGACGGGCGCCGGCGCGAGTGCGGCGATCTGGTACTCGTCGAGGTCGCTGGTCACGATGATGCGCGTCCTGACAGCGCCGAGCGCGTCGAGTTGCTCGCGGACCTGGCCGGCCAGCGACGGCAGGTCGCCGGAGTCCAGCCGGACCGCGCCGAGGTCCGGGCCGGTGATGTCGATCGCGGTCCGCACCGCTTCGGCGATGTCGAAGGTGTCGACCAGCAGCGTGGTGCCCTTGCCGAGTGCGGTCACCTGCGAGGTGAACGCGTCCCGCTCGCTGTCGTGCAGCAGCGTGAACGCGTGCGCAGCGGTGCCGGTGGTCGGGATCCCGTACCGCCGGCCGGCCTCCAGGTTCGACGTGGCCGCGAAACCCGCGATGTAGGCGGCCGTCGCGGCCGCCACCCCCGCCTGCTCGTGGGTACGACGTGAGCCCATCTCGATGCACGGCCGGCCGCCGGCCCACCAGGTCATCCGGGACGCCGCGGACGCGACCGCCGAGTCGTGGTTGAGGATCGACAGCAGCAACGTCTCCAGCACCACCGCCTCGGCGAACGACGCCTCCACCACCAGCACCGGGGACCCGGGGAAGTAGATCTCGCCGTCGGCGTACCCCCAGACGTCCCCGCCGAAGCGGTAGCCGGCCAGCCACTCGCGGGTCGCCGCGTCCACGACGCCCTTGTCACGCAGATGCGAGATCGCCGCGTCGTCGAAGCGGTACGACGCGATCGCGTCGAGCATGCGGTTGATCCCGGCCACCACGCCGTACCGCCGGCCGTCGGGGAGCCGGCGCGCGAAGAGCTCGAAGACGCACCTGCGGCCGGCCGTGCCGTCGGCCAGCGAGGCCTGCAGCATCGTCAGCTCGTAGTGGTCGGTGAGCAGGGCCGTCGAGCCCGGGACTGTGTCTACCACGACCGAAGCCTATTGCGACCTGCCTTGTGTCACGCTGAGCCGTGGTGGAGAGAATGGGCGGGTGACCACGGCACCGAGTGAGCTCGAGAGTCCCGAGACCGGGACCTCCGGCGAGCCCGACCCGCCCTGGGTCACCATCGTGTGGAACGACCCGGTCAACCTCATGGACTACGTCACGTTCGTCTTCCAGACCTACTTCGGCTATCCGAAGGAGAAGGCCGAGAAGCTGATGTGGCAGGTCCACAAGGAGGGGAAGTCGGCCGTGTCCAACGGCAGCCGCGAGGCGATGGAACGCGACGTCGAGGCGATGCACTCGTACGGTCTGTGGGCCACCTGCGAGAAGTCGTGACCCGGATCCGCCGCCGCAAGCACGTCGTCGTCCTCAGCTTCACGCCGGAGGAGGGCGCGCTGCTGGCCGGCATGCTCCGCAACCTCGTCGAGCTCCTGTACGACGGGTTGCCGCCGCGGCCCTCCGTGGCGTCCGACGACCCGCTGGCCGGACTGCAGGACCTGGAGGGGTTCGACGGGCCGACCGCGCCGCCGGAGGACGAGGTGCTGCAGCGGCTGCTGCCGGACGCGTACGCGTCGGACGACGAGGCGTCGGCCGAGTTCCGGCGGTTCACCGAGCGGAGCCTGCGCGACGGCAAGGCGGCCGACGCGAAGCTGGTGATCGAGGCCGTGGAGTCCTCCGGCGGGGACGTCGAGGTCGGCGCGGACGAGCAGCTGGCGTGGCTGCGCGCGATCAACGACCTGCGCCTCGCGCTGGGCACCCGGCTGGGTGTCGAGCAGGACGACTACGAGGTCTGGGAGGCGATGGATCCGGACGATCCGCGCCGCGTGACCTACGACATCTACGACTGGCTGGCGTACCTCCAGTCGGCTCTGCTGCACAACATCCGCTGATCCCCCGCGCACCCTGCGCCGCCGGCCGTCGTACCGGCTCCTGACGCATGCCCTCTTGACGGCGGGTCGCTTCATGGGCGTATTGTGCTAGTTAACTAGATAAATGGAGGTGGGGTTGTGATCGAGTTCCACCTGGACGCGCGGTCCGGGTTGTCGCCGTACCAGCAGCTCGTGCAGCAGGTGCGGCAGGCGCTGCGGCTGGGGTTGCTGGAGGAAGGCGACCAGCTGCCGACCGTGAAGGACGTGGTGGCGCTGCTGGCGATCAACCCGAACACCGTGCTGAAGGCGTACCGGGAGCTGGAGCATGACGGCCTCGTCTCGGCGCGTCCCGGGGTCGGGACGTTCGTGACCCGCACGCTGGCCGGTTCCGCGCTCGCCGCCCACGGACCGCTGCGGCGCGAGCTGCGGGTCTGGCTGACCAAGGCCCGCAAGGCCGGGCTCGACGAGGAGAGCATCGAGGCCCTGTTCATGACGACGTTTCGGACCGCCGCTCAGGAGGAAATAGCATGACCGCCGCGTTGAGCGCCCAGGGACTGGGCAAGCGGTACCGGCAGCGCTGGGCGTTGACGGACTGCACACTGGACGTCCCCGCCGGCAAGGTCGTCGGGTTGGTCGGCCCGAACGGCGCCGGCAAGACCACGCTGCTGAACCTCGCCGTTGGCATGCTGACGCCGACCGCGGGCACGATCGAGGTGCTCGGCGGCCGCCCGGCGAGCGGTCCGGAGCAGCTGGCCAAGGTCGGGTTCGTCGCGCAGGACACCCCGACGTACTCGGGCCTGAGCGTCGAGGACCACCTGCGTCTCGGTGCCCACCTCAACCCGGGCTGGGACGACGCGATGGCGCGGACCCGGGTCGACCGGCTCGGCCTGGACCCGTCCCAGCGGGCCGGCAAGCTGTCCGGCGGCCAGCGCGCGCAGCTCGCGCTCACGCTCGGCATCGGCAAGCGGCCGGAGCTGCTGATCCTCGACGAGCCGGTCGCGAGCCTCGACCCGC
>DASXRB010000516.1:0-2173 GCA_036506875.1 Kribbellaceae bacterium
ACCGTGTCGTCGCTGATCGCCACGTCCAACGGCGCACACAGCACCCTCAGGTCGGGCGGACAGGCGGCGTTCAGCCGCACCAGCAGGTTCACCAGCACGATCTGGTGCTGGGGAGACGGCGCGGGCGTCACGACCAGGGCACCGTCGATGAGCTCGTAGCGGTGCCCGTCATCGGGCATCGACTCCAGGTCGTCCGCGGTGAGCGGACGACCCCACGGCAGGCCGGACTGAACGGTCATGACTGACATGGTGCCCCCTATTCGGCATCGCACCAACCTGCCAGACCCGGCCTCACTCACGTCGGCCGTTGTCCACAGGCGCGAGCGGCTACTCCGCCGGGGGCTCCCAGACGTTGGTTCGCCGCATGCCGGCGGCGCGGCCCTTGGCGGAGATGACCAGCGCCATCTTGCGGGAGGCCTCGTCGATCATCTCGTCGCCGAGCATCACCGCGCCCTTGGCGCCGCCCTGCGCGGAGGTGAAGAACTCGTACGCGTCGAGGATGTTCTCGGCGTGGTCGTAGTCGTCCTGGCGCGGCGAGAACACCTCGTTCGCGGCCGCGACCTGGTCCGGGTGGAGCACCCACTTGCCGTCGAACCCGAGGGCGGCCGACCGGCCGGCGACCCGCTTGTAGCCCTCGACGTCCTTGATCTGCAGGTACGGGCCGTCGATCGCCTGCTTGCCGTAGGCCCGGGCCGCCATCAGGATCCGCATCAGGATGTAGTGGTAGGCGTCGCCCACGTCGTACCCCGGAGGCTGCTCGCCGACGACCAGCGACTTCATGTTGATCGAGGCCATGAAGTCGGCCGGGCCGAAGATGATCGTCTCGACTCGCGGCGAGGCCTGCGCGATCGCGTCGACGTTGACCAGGCCGAGCGCGTTCTCGATCTGCGCCTCGATGCCGAGCCGGCCGACCTCCAGGCCGTTCGCGCGCTCCAGCTGGGTGAGCAGCAGGTCGAGGGCGACGACCTGCTCGGCGGTCTGCACCTTCGGCAGCATGACGCAGTCCAGGTCGGCGCCGGCGCCGGAGACGATCTCGATGACGTCGGCGTACGTCCACTCCGTCGTCCAGTCGTTCACCCGGACCACGCGGGTCTTGTTGCCCCATCCGCCCTCGTTGAGCGCGGCGACGATGTTCTTGCGGGCGTCGACCTTCGCGATCGGCGCGACCGAGTCCTCCAGGTCGAGGAACACCTGGTCGGCGTCCAGGCCCTTGGCCTTCTCCAGGAAGCGCGGGTTCGAGCCCGGCGTGGCCAGGCACGACCGGCGCGACCGCAGCGCCTTGTTCTGGGTGGACTGCTCGGACATGGAGGTGCCCCTTCGTTCGCGTCTGCTCGGGCCGTAGATGACCGGCGGTTCAGACGGTACGACGTACCGGCAGCGAGCGGGCACCGCGCGCAAGGGTGAGATCGCTCACCGGCGTGTCGTTCGCGGCGTGGGAGCGACTCACATCACAGGCGGCGCGTACCTGGACATCGCACCCCTCCGCCCATGTACCAGGAGCGCGCCGTCAGCGTTCTACATCGATCGACCTCCGGCCGGTCACATCTTGCCGCGCCGCGCGCACCTCGGCAAGGTGTGACCGGCGTGCCGTGGTGCCATGCTTGGCGGGTGAGCACCCCGGACGAGACGGTCGCCGCCGAGCGGGTCGCGGCCGACGAGGCCGTCGCCGCCGCGATGAAGAAGGCCGGCCTGGTCTGGCTGTCCTGGCCCGGCCGTCCGCGCCACCGACCGGCGTGGTTCGCCACCGTGGACGGTTCGTACGTCGTGATCGCCGGCCGGGACGACCGTGCCGAGCAGCCGCTGCCCGGGCTCGCGGACGCCGGCGTCGCCGATGTCGTCGTACCGGCGAAACCGGCCACCGCCCGGGTGCTGCGCTGGAACGCGACCGTCCGCAGGATCGAGCCCGGCACCGACGAGTGGACCGCGGCCGCCCAGGTGCTGCGCTCGGAGCGGCTGAACGCCGCCGGCCTCGACACCCAGCTCGAGCGCTGGCGCGACGGCTGCGACCTGCTCGTCCTCGAACCGACCGGCCGGATCGCCGAGGGCGGGTACGACGACCTGCCGCCGCTCGCGCCGCCACCCGGCAGCCCGGCCACCACCCGGACCCGGCTCCCCCGCGTCTTCCACCGGCGCTCGCGGCGCCGCCCGCGGCTCAGCGACCCGCCGGCCTGAC
>DASXRB010000517.1:0-7253 GCA_036506875.1 Kribbellaceae bacterium
GGGCGCGGCCGCGCCTGAGCAGTCCGATCATCTGCCTGGTCTCGACCGTGCGGTGCATGCCGTCCCGCTTGTCTTCCGGCGTACGCACGGTCCACAGGTGCTCACCGCAGCAGATGGTGGCCGCGCCATCCTGGGTGGTGACGCGGTAGACGTCCCGCACGCCCTGTGGGTAGACACCGAGCACCGGCGTCGGCAGACCGTTCGACCCGACGACGAGGTCGCCCACCTGCAAGGAACCGATCGGGCGGAACCCCGCTGGGGTGAGCACCTTCGCGTCATAGGGCTGTGACCGGCCGCGCATATAGGCCAGCGGCGCGATCTCGATCGTGCCGGCGGTCATCAGGCGCGGGATCGACTCCGGGTCGAGCATGTCGTGCAGCGCGTCGTACAACGGCCTGAGATAAGGGTCGATCTTCTCCGACAGCGTGCCCGGCAGGAAGCCCAGCCGCTCGCCGGCCTCGACGGCCGGCCGGGTCAGGATGATCCGGGTGACCTCCTTGGCCTGCAGCGCCTGCACCGCCTTCGCCACCGCCAGGTAGGTCTTGCCGGTACCGGCCGGACCGATGCCGAAGACAACGGTGTGCTTGTCGATGGCGTCGACGTACCGCTTCTGGTTCAGCGTCTTCGGGCGGATCGTGCGGCCGCGGCTGGACAGGATGTTCTGGGTCAGGACGTCGGACGGCGTCTCCTTGGTGGCGGCGCGGATCATCACGATGCTGCGCTCCACCGAGTCGGCGGTCAGCCCGTGCCCGGTGCGCACGACGGCGATCAGCTCGTCGACCAGCCGCTCGGCGAGCGCCAGCTCGGCGGGCTCGCCGGTCATGGTGATCTCGTTGCCGCGGACGTGGATGTCAGCGTCGAACTCCCGTTCGATGATCCGGAGGAACTCGTCACGCGCCCCCAGCAGGGCGACCATGTCGATGCTGTTCGGTACGACGACCTTGTGCGACGGCTTGTCGTTCTTCGACATGGCGGCCGCCGTGGCTCCGGTGGAGCGCGGCGGCTCGATACTGCGCGGCCTGGACAGGTGTCCTCCCGTTGACGGTGATACGTGCCCGTCCACTGTAGCCGTCAGACCGCCCTCTGCTCACCCGGATTGGGGCTCAGCCGGGCGGCCAGGTCATCGGACGGCCGCCGAGGACGTGCCCGTGCACGTGGAAGACCGACTGGCCCGCGCCGGCGCCGGTGTTGAACACGATCCGGTAGCCGCCGTCCGGCAGGCCTTCGCCCTTCGCCACCTCCGTGCAGGTCGCGATCAGGCGCGCGGTCAATGCCGGATCGGCTGCCGCGAGCGCGTCCAGGTCCGGATGGTGGTCGCGCGGTACGACGACGACATGCGTCGGCGCCTGCGGGTTGATGTCCCGGAACGCGTAGCAGGCGTCGTTCTCGAGTACGACGGTCGACGGGATCTCGCCCGCCACGATCTTGCAGAACAGGCAGTCGGTGTCCGCCATCGTCAGCCCCACCCCTTTGGTGCTCGGTCCTCCGGTCCTCGGTCCCGCCGCCGGCCGGACGTCCGGTCGGCGGCGCGGGTGCTCGCCTCAGCACCGTAGCGGACGCCGCGGCACCGAGGTGCTTCAGCTCGTCCCCGTGCTGCTTCACGTGCCTACCTTTCACCTCGAACGGGTCACGGTTGTCAACCCAGCGGGTGACAAAGGCGTCGATGAGGTGTGACGCAGGCTGCTGTGGTGTACCAAGAACTCGTGGAGCGTGAGTTCTGGGACGCCGACGAGGCGCTGACCGCGGTCTACAGCGCGCACTACGCGACGCTGGTGCGGCTCGGCGCGCTGCTGCTGCGCGACTCCGGCGCGGCCGAGGAGATCGTGCAGGACGCGTTCGTCGCCATGCACGGCCGCTGGCACCGGCTGCGCGACCCCGACAAGGCGCTCGCCTACCTGCGCACGACGGTGGTGAACCGCTGCCGGTCCCGGCACCGGCACCTCGCGGTGGTGGACCGCAACACCCCGCGCACCCTGCCGGACGAGCCCAGCGCCGAGCAGGCCGCGATGGCCGGCGCCGACACCGACGCGGTGATCGCGGCGATGCGGGCACTGCCGGAGAAGCAGCGCACGGTGATGGTGCTGCGGTACTACGGCGACCTGTCCGAGGCCGAGATCGCCGAGACCATGGGCATCAGCCGGGGTGCGGTCAAGAGTCACGCCGCGCGGGCCGCCAAGTCCCTGCGCCTCGCCCTGGAGCCGCTGTCATGAACGACCACTTCGACGATCTCGTACGACGGGCGCTGGCGCGGGAGGCCGACAAGGTGCAGCCGAACCCGTACGGGCTGGAGCGGATCCGGGCGCGTCTCCACGCACCGGCACGGCGTCAGCGGTCCTGGCTCCTGCCCACCGCGGCCGCCGTGCTCGGCACCGCCGCCGCGGTCGGGGCTTTCGCCGTACTCACCAACGGGTCCCAGCCCACCAGCGAGGGTCCCGCGACCGCGGAGAACACGGACACGACCGGGCCGGCACCGACCACGGCGCCCACCACGGGGCAGCAGTCGTCGGCGCCCGAGTCGACCGGCGTACAGACGAGCGGGACCCCGCAGGCACGATCGAAGCCGACGACCGTCCCGGTGTACTGGCTGGGCGACACCGTGGGGAATCCGGCCGCGGGCGTGCGGCTCTACCGGACGTTCCTCGGCGTCACCGGTGATCCGGTGCTCGGTGCCGTCCGGGCGATGACCGAGGGGCAGAGTGGCGATCCGGACTACAGCTCGGGGTGGACCGGTGCGCAGGTCGCGTCGGTGGACGTCTCCAGCACGGCGATCGCGGTCGACTTCTCGCGGCCGCCGACGAAGGGACTCGGCAGCCAGGCGGCACAGGTCGCGGCACAGGAGCTCGTCTACACGGTGCAGGGCGCGGTGAGCATCACCGGTGGGGCGCACGCCGACGCGCCCGTCGTCGTCACGGTCGACGGCAAGCCGGCGGACCTGTGGGGGTCGGTCGACACCAGCAAGCCGATCTCCCGCGCCCCGGCCAACGACGTGCAGGCGTTCATCTGGATCACCGCCCCCGCCGAGGGCGCGACGGTGTCGTCGCCGGTCGAGGTGAGCGGGGTCGCGAACACCTTCGAGGCGACCGTGAACTGGCGGGTCCGCGACGCCACGACGAAGGCCGTGGTGCACGAGAGCCACACCCAGGCGACCGCTGGGACCGGCACCTTCGGGACCTTCACCTTCAGCGTGCTGCTGCCCGCGGGCCGCTATGTCGTGGAGTGCCTGGAGTTCTCGGCGGCCGACGGGCACGAGACGAACACGGACACCAAGAGCGTCACCGTGCGGTGACCCCTGGGAGCGGCGCTGGGGACTCGGCGTCGGCGGCCCGGAGTCGCGGGGTGCCCGCGCCGTCGGCCGGTACGGTCCACACATCCATCCCGCCGCGGGCGTTCGGCAGTCCGTACGCGACGGTGCGGCCGTCCAGCCAGGCGGCCTGGTCGTCGACGCTGCGGGTCTCGGCGAGCGGGGTCTCCGCCAGGTCCGAGAGGCGAAGCACGGTCAGCCGCCAGGTGCGGTCGGGCAGCATCTTCTTGTACGCCAGCCGCTTCCCGTCCGGTGACAGGGACGGGCACTCCACGTTCTCCTTCACCTTGCGCATGACGCGCCGGGCGAAGTCGCCCTCCATCAGGTACCGGTGCCCACCGGTGGACATGGTCGCGTAGAACCGGTTGTCGTCGGCGGCGAACGTGACACCCCAGAAGTTGGCGTCCTGGGCCGGCCGCCCGTCCTGCACCGTGAAGTGCTCCAGGCTGTCGACGACCCTGCCGGTGCGGGTGTCGAGGACCCCGGTCCGCGTCGAGAAGTGGTCCGAGCTGTACGAGTCCGGGGTGACCATCAGGGTCCAGGAGACCATCCGGCCGCTGCCCGAGACCCGGACCCGGTTGGGCACCCCGGACAGCGGGACCGTACGCCGCTGCCCGAGCCTGCGGTCGAGCACCACGAGCTGGGCGGATCCGATGTCGCCACGCAGACACGCCCCGGTGCCACCTGCGGCGTACAGCCGGCCGCATTCCAGTGCGGTCAGCGTGCGCCTCCCGTCGGCTGACAGTACGGCGAGGCGGCCGCTGCTGGCCTCCCGGATCAGCAGACCGGACCCGCCGAGCGTGACCCCGGCGTCATGCCCGGCGCGCAGCGCGGTGAACCCGGCCGCGACCGCCGCGAGCAGCACGGCCGCGGCGACGGCGCTGATCGCCCGCCTCCGGCCCGTCATCGCCATACGTCGTTGAGCGGGTCGGCGAACTGGTCGTTCTGGGTGATGTGCGGCAGGCCCAGCGCGGCCTGCATCGTCCGCGCCATGCTGTATTGCGTGTAGTGGGCGTTCGAGGTGTACCCGGTCTTGGTGGTGCCCTGCGAGCCGAGCACGATGGTCGGGATCCGCTGCCCGCTGTAGCTGTCATCCTCGTCGAACGTGATGATCAGCAGGGAGCGCTGCTGCGTCCACGCCGGCGAGCTGAGGATCTTCGGCAGGTTGTTCTTGAACCAGGTGTCGCCGGTCTGCGTACTGCAGCTGTGCATGGTGTTGCAGGTGTTGGGCTCGAACCAGACGAAGTCCGGCGTCGCGGCCGCCGACTGCAGGTCCGTCCACAGCTGGCTGATCGGCTGGATCCGCTGCTGGCACCGCGCCGCGTTGCCCGCCAGGCTGCGGAAGAACAGGAACGGCATGTTGTCCGGGTCGTAGTAGCCGTTGTTCTTCAGGTTGCAGGGGCTGCCCATGTCCTCGATGTAGCCGCGCCAGCTCTTGCCCGCCGACTCGACCAGGTCACCGATGTGCTTGCCGGCCAGCTCTCCGATGGAGCCGGGCATCGGATTGTCCACGTGGCCGTACGTGCTGCCCCCGGCCACCGCCATGTAGTTCGGGTCGCTGGGGTGGACGGCACCGTACGACCGGCCCAGCGCCACGTTGGCGTTGGCGAGCTGGGTGAGGTACGGCGCGGCGGAGTTGCCGATCACCTGGCTGTAGGAGCGGTTCTCCAGCATCACGAAGAACACATGGTCGAACCGCGGCACCGCCGACGCCACGGGGCCGGGCAGCGCGGGCGCCGGCAGTGGCGTGGACAGCGTCAAGGACAGGTTGTCGGCATAGGCGTCGTTGTACTTGTTGGCGGTGTTGCGCGCCGATTCGCCCTCGAGGAGCAGGCTGACCGTGATGCTGCGGGTGCCGGCCGGGACCGTACCGGTGGCCGTCCGTTCCAGCAGCTTCGTCGTCTGGCCCCGGTCGGCCGCGGTCACCGGGCCGATCTGCCCGGAGCCCAGGGTCCCACCGGAGGCGTTGCGGAAGGCCACCTTGACGATGGACCATGAGGTCTCGCCGGCGTACCCACCCAGCCAGCCCGCGAGGTTGTACCGCACCCCACCGCCGTCGATCGCGGTGGCCGCCGCGCTCACGTCCGCGGTCTGGGTCAGCGTCGAGTTGCCGACCGGCCCGCCCGAGAAGAACCCGCCGCCGCGATTGGCCGGGCCGGGCGTCGAGGCGTCCGGGAAGCCGTTGCCGGCGTCGTACCCGACGACGTTGGGCACACCGGCGACCTGCCAGCCGGGGATGGTCACCCCGTCGTACCCGCTGACCGACGGGTTGCCGCACTCGCCGTCACCGTTGACGATCAGGTTCGGGCTGGTCGAGCCGCCGGAGGTCACGGCGAACTTCGCCGGCTTGGTCAGCGGTGTGTAGCCGTCGTTCGCCAGCAGATAGGCCGCGTAGTTCCCCGGTACCAGCGCGTTGGTCGCCACGCTCACGGTGCCCGAGGCGTCCGGCGCGTACGTCCAGGACGACGCGCCGGGCTTCGGCGGCTGCCCGTTGTCCGGGTACACGCCCACCCAGTTGGTCGTCGACGGCTGGGCCGTGGCGTACGAGGCGCGCACCGCCTGGCCCTGCGGGTAGCTGCCCTGACCGAGGCACAGCGCGCTGGTGGGCGTGCTGCGGGAGTTCGCGGTGATCACGGTGAAGAACACCGGGTCGGCCAGCGGGGTGTAGCCGTTGTTGTACTCGAAGTACGCCTTGTAGCTGCCCGGCGACAACGACGAGGTCGGCAGCGTGACGGTCCCGGAGCCGCCGGGGGCGTACACCCAGGCCAGCGCGCCGACGCCGCCCGGGGTGTCGCGGCTGTTGTAGATGCCCACCCAGTTCGTCGACGACACCCGGGTGGTCGAGTACGTCGCCTGCACCTGCTGGCCGGGCGTGTACGTCGTCTTGTCCAGCGTCAGGGTGTCACCGGACGCAGCCCAGACCGTCGTATCCGTCGGCGCCAGCAGCGCCATCGCCGCGACCAGCAGCACCGCGAGCGCACTCCACCGCGAAATGGACCTCATGCGTAGCCTCCCTGACCAGCCGTCGTGGCATCCAAGCACGACAATGTGCACAACTGCATATAAGCCCGGCGTGTTGGGCAGATAACATCACAAACGCCCGAGGTGAACCCCACCAGGAATGCGTACAGCGCCTCCGTGAACGCGTCAGCGCACGAACGTGAACAGTCGTCTTCCCGGCTCCAGCTCGGCCGGACCGGCGGTGAGGCGCTCGGCACCGACTGTCCAGCGGACGCCGTCCGGTGCCTCGAACGAGTGCCGCGCGAACCCGGTCTCGTCGAGCCACGCGCGCATCCGCCCGATCACCTCCGGCGGGTGCAGGCGCCGGGTCCAGATCAGCCCCGCGCCCGGTGCACACAACTGTGGCAGGGCGCGGATCGTGCCCTCGACGTCGGCGTCGCTCACGTTGCCGAAGACGCCGCAGAACAGCAGCAGGTCCGCCGGCACCGCACCGGCGTACGCGTCAGCGCTGCCGGCGTCCGCCTCCACGACCTCGATCCCGGTCAGGCCGTGTGCCGCCACGGCCTCCCGCGCCCGGGCGGCCAGCGCCGGGTCGAGCTCGACCAGCCGGGCCGTGACCCGCGCCGCGGCCCCGGGATCGGCGGCGAGGACCTCGATCAGGTCGCGCCCTTCACCGGCGCACGCGCTCAGCACCCGCAGCGACCGGCCGGGGTGCTCGGCGAGGAACGCGCGGATCGCGCGCTGCACGGCCCGCAGCCGCCGGGTCAGCACCGACCCCTCGTCCTCGTACTGCGCGTGCCACGCCACCCAGTCGGTCCGCGTCATGCGACAGACCGTACGACCTGCCGCCGACGGCCCGGCGTCACGCCCAGCGGGAGCCGGCCAGCAGCACCGACGCGGCCGCCACGCCGGCGGTCGACGTCCGCAGCACCGTGTCGCCCAGCCGGTACGGCTCGACCTCGAACGCCGCCAGCTCCGCCGGCGCGATCCC
>DASXRB010000518.1:0-6923 GCA_036506875.1 Kribbellaceae bacterium
AGCCGGATCGCCCGTTACGCGTGGATGATGTCGATCCGGATCGTGTGCTTCGTGCTGGCCGTGCTCACGCCGTCGCCGTGGCGCTGGATGTTCGTCGTCGGCGCCGTGTTCCTGCCGTACATCGCGGTCGTGATGGCGAACGCGCAGCGCAGCAGAGGCGTCGAGGCGGCTAAGCCGTTCGTCCCCGAACCCCGCCGGCAAATCGACACGAAATCTTGATGCGGCCTGGGACTGGATTCGGGCTGGAGATTCGTGTCAGAATCTCCGGCGTGCTCTGAATCGCACGTGCGAGGCAGAGCATGAAGATGCGGCGTCGGACGGCTCCCCCCGTGGCTGTCCGACGTCGCTTCTTTTTCTCCCCTCAATGGACGTCGAACGTTTGAAGGAAATGGCACATCAGCGATGGCGGATAGCGACGCGGAGACGCCGATCTGCTCGGCGAGAGGGTGCACCCGGCCGGCCACCTGGCAGCTGCTGTGGAACAACCGGCGCCTGCACACACCAGACCGCCGGAAGGTCTGGACGGCGTGCGACGAGCACAAGGAGTCGCTGTCGGACTTCCTCGCCAGGCGGTCGTTCCTGCGCGAGGTGGAACCGCTGGGGTCAGCCGCCGATCGCTGACATGGGGCGGTCCGGCTGGAGGAACGACGGGTCGTCGATGCCGTGCCCGGGCAGCTTCCCGCGCATCGCGACCCGCCACCGCCCGGCCAGCTCCTCGTCGCTCGCACCGTCCCGCAGCGGGGTGCGCAGGTCGGACTCGGTGCGGGCGAACAGGCAGTCGCGGACCTGGCCGTCAGCGGTCAGCCGGACCCGGTCGCAGTCCCCGCAGAACGGCCGCGTCACCGACGCGATCACGCCGACCACGCCCGCGCCGCCGTCCACGACGTACGTCTCGGCCGGAGCGCTGCCGCGCCGGCTCGCCTCGACCGGCTCCAGCGCGAACCGCTCCGCCAGCCGCTCCAACGTCTCGTCCGCGGTGACCATCGTGCGCCGGTCCCAGCCGTGCTGCGCGTCCAGCGGCATCTGCTCGATGAACCGCAGCTCGTAGCCGCGCTCCAGGCAGAACTCCAGCAGCTCGACGGCCTGGTCGTCGTTCACGCCGCGCATCAGCACCGCGTTCACCTTCACCGGCGTGAGCCCGGCGCCGGCGGCGGCCACCAGCCCTGCGATGACGTCGTCGATCCGGTCCCGCCGGGCGATCCGCTGGAACGTCTCGGCGCGGATGGTGTCCAGGCTCACGTTCACCCGGTCCAGTCCGGCGTCGGCCAGCGGACCGGCGAGCCGGCCCAGCCCGATGCCGTTGGTGGTCAGCGAGATCTCCGGACGCGGGGTCAGTGCGGCGGTCCGAGCGACGATGTCCGTCAGCCCGCGGCGCAGCAGCGGCTCGCCGCCGGTGAACCGGACCTCGTCCACCCCGAGCAGCCGGACCGCGACGCCGACCAGCCGCACGACCTCGTCGTCGGTGAGCAGCTCCGGCTTCGGCAGCCAGGCCAGTCCCTCCTCGGGCATGCAGTACGTGCAGCGCAGGTTGCAGCGGTCGGTCAGCGAGACCCGCAGGTCGGTCGCCACCCGGCCGTGCGTGTCGAGCAGCCCGACCGCCGTCGTACCGCTGGTCATGATTCCGGTCACGTGCACCTGCCCCTTCCGCATTCCACCCTACGTCGACGGGTTAGTTTCGACTCGTGCACCGCCTGCTGACCGTTCGCTGGATCGCCCGTGCCCTGGTGGTGCTGGCGCTCGCCGGCGTGTTCCTGGAGCTCGGACAGTGGCAGCTGCACCGGCTCGACCAGCGCCAGCACCGCAACCAGGTCACCCGCACGAACCTGGCCGCCGCACCGGCCCCGCTCGCGGACGTGCTCGGCCCGGACCGCCGCGTCGGACCCGCGACCGAGTGGCGCAGCGTCGTGGCCACCGGGCGGTACGACGTGAGCCATCAGATCGTCGCGCGCTACCGCAACGTCAAGGACCGTCCGGGATTCGAGATCGTCACGCCGCTGCTGCTCGACGACGGCACCGCGATCCTGGTCGACCGCGGTTTCGTGCCACGGGCAACGAACTCGTCGGACCTGCCGGAGGTGCCGGACCCCGCGGCCGGAACCGTCACCGTGACCGGCCGGCTGCGGCACAGCGAGCGCGGCGACGAGCACGCCACCCACCCGGTTCACGGCCAGGTCCGGCTGATCAACGGCCCGGCGATCGCCGCGTCGACGGGACTCCCCCTTGCCGACGGGTATATGACGGAGGACGAGCAGGTTCCACCGCCGGGTGAAGGGCTGTCCGGGCTGCCGGGGCCGGAGATCGACAGCGGGCCGCACTTCTTCTACGCGATGCAGTGGTTCTTCTTCGCGCTGCTGGCTCTCGGCGGACTGGTGTACTTCGCGAGAGAGGACGTTCGCGGTGACGGGGACGAAACGGCGGATCGAGGACTACGCGCTGATCGGGGACGCGCACACGGCGGCCCTGGTCTCGGTTGACGGCTCGATCGACTGGCTGTGCTTCCCGCGGTTCGACTCCCCCGCCTGCTTCGCGGCACTGCTCGGCACCGACGAGAACGGCCACTGGCGGATCGCGCCGCGTGAGGCGCACGCCCGCAGCGACCGGCGGTACCGCGGCGACACGCTGGTCCTCGAGACCGAGTGGACCACACCGGACGGCACGGTCCGGGTGATCGACTTCATGCCGCCGCGCGACGACGCGCCGGATGTCGTCCGGATCGTCGAGGGCGTCAGCGGCCGGATGGCGATGCGCTCGGAGCTGCGGCTGCGGTTCGACTACGGCCACCTGATCCCGTGGGTGCGCCGCGACGACGGCCAGATCGTCGCGGTCGCCGGGCCCGACGCGGTGTCGCTGCGCAGCGACGTCAACCAGTACGGCAAGGGCTTCGCGACGTACGCCGACTTCGAGATCACCGCCGGCGACCGGGCCTGGTTCGTGCTCACCTGGCACGCCTCCCACGAACCGGTGCCGAGGCCGGTGGACGCGCTGGCCGCGCGGCGCCCGACCGAGACGTTCTGGACCGACTGGATCTCCCGCCGCGCCGACAGCGGCCGGTCGTCGGAGGAGGTCACCCGCTCGCTGCTCACGCTGAAGGCGCTCACGTACTCGCCGTCCGGCGGGATCGTCGCCGCACCCACCACGTCGCTGCCCGAGCAGCTCGGCGGGGCGCGCAACTGGGACTACCGCTACTGCTGGCTGCGCGACGCCACGATGACGCTGGCCGCGCTGCTGCGGTCCGGGTACACCGAGGAGGCGAAGGCCTGGCGGGACTGGCTGCTGCGCGCGATCGCCGGCTCGCCGAAGGACGTGCAGATCATGTACGGCGTGACCGGCGAGCGCCGGCTCACCGAGCTGACCTGCGACTGGCTGCCCGGGTTCGCCGGCTCGGCCCCGGTACGGATCGGCAACGCCGCCGCCGAGCAGCTGCAGCTCGACGTGTACGGCGAGGTGATGGACGTGCTCGCGCTGGCCCGCGAGACCAAGGTCGGCGCGTCCGACGACGCGTGGGCGCTGCAGCGCGGCCTGATGCGGCACCTCACCGAGATCTGGACCCAGCCGGACGAGGGCATCTGGGAGGTCCGCGGCGGCCGCCGGCACTTCACGTACTCGAAGGTGATGGCCTGGGTGGCCTTCGACCGGGCCGCGCGCGCCGTCGAGAGGTTCGGCATGCGCGGGCCCGCCGCCGAGTGGCGGGCGACCGCGGCCGAGATCCACCGCCAGGTCTGCGAGCAGGCGTACGACGCGGACCGCAACACGTTCACCCAGGCCTACGGCTCGAAGGCGCTGGACGCGGCCGTGCTGCTGATCCCGCAGGTCGGGTTCCTGCCACCGGACGACCCGCGGGTGGTCGGCACCGTCGAGGCCGTGCAGCGCGTGCTGGCCTCCGACGGCTTCATCCGCCGGTACGACACCGACCACACCGACGACGGCCTGCCCGGGGACGAGGGCGCGTTCCTGATCTGCTCGTTCTGGCTGGCCGACTCGCTCGCGCTGATCGGCCGGCACGGCGAGTCGCGCACGCTGTACGAGAAACTCGTTGCCCTGCGCAACGACGTCGGCCTGCTCGCGGAGGAGTACGACCCGGTCTCGGACCGGATGCTCGGCAACTTCCCCCAGGCCTTCTCCCACCTCGGCCTGGTCAACACCGCCTGGCACCTGTCCGAGGTCGGCGCCTACGACCCGCTCCGGCCGTCGGCGTACTAGCCGGTCCACCACGGTCCGCGACGCCGTGGACACTGCCCGGCGCAGAGCCGGGTTGTGCAGTGCGGCAAGATTCGGGGCGTGGACCTTCAACTTCGCGATCGGGTGTACATCGTCAGTGGGGCCAGCGGGGGCCTCGGGCTCGCCACGGCACAAGCCTTGGTCGACGAGGGCGCCAGGCTGGTGATCTCCAGCAGGGACGAGGACGCCATCACCCGCGCCGCGTCCACTCTCGGCACGTCCCGGGTGGTCGGCATCGCGGTCGACAACGGCACCCCGGACGGCGCGGCCCGGCTGGTCGCGACCGCGATGGCGAAGTGGGGCGCGGTGCACGGCGCGCTGATCAGCGTCGGCGGGCCGCCGGCCGGCACCGTGATGGACAGCGACGAGCAGGACTGGCGCGACGCCTTCGAGAGCGTGTTCCTCGGCGGGCTGCGGATCGCCCGCGCCGTCGCCTCGGCGGGCGGCGAGGGTACGTCGATCGCCTTCGTGCTGTCGTCCTCGGTGAAGTCGCCGATCAACGGCCTGGCGATCTCGAACGGCCTGCGTCCCGGCCTCGCCATGATCGCCAAGACGCTCGCCGACGAGCTGGGGCCGAAGGGCATCCGGGTCAACGGGCTGCTGCCTGGCCGGATCGCGACCGAAAGGCTCACCGAGCTCGACGGCCGCTTCGCCGACCCGGCCAAGGTCCGCGCCGCCGCCGAGCAGAACATCCCGCTGCGCCGCTACGGCGACCCCAGGGAGTTCGGCCGCGTCGCCGCCTTCGTCCTGTCCCCCGTCGCCTCCTACCTCACCGGCGCCATGATCCCGGTGGACGGCGGCGCCCTCCGGACGCTCTGAAGCGCCCGCACGCTCTCGGAGCCGTCGAAGGCCCGCGCAATTCGCCTGGTCAACCATCCGAGCTGTGGGTCAGCCACGCTCATAGCCGGTGCGGACCCGCACTTCATGTGGTTGACCAGGCGAATTGCGTGGCCGGCTCGCCCGGGTCGCCGGCCGGCCGCGGTCAGGTGAGGTGGTGGCCTTCCTCGTCCCAGTTGGCCTTGTTCATGCGGGACGGCTGGACGCGCGGTGGTTCGCCGGGCATCTTCGGGTACTCGGGCGGGTAGGGCAGGTCGCCCTCGCCGCGGTCGCGTTCGTCGCGGGCGACCAGTTCCAGCAGTGGTTCGAGGGAGTAGGCCTGGTCGGCGACCGGGGCGTGCAGGTCGCCGACGGACGCGAACCGCGCCGGCATGGTCGTCACGTCGAAGTCGGCCGGCATCACGTCCGCGACCTCGTCCCAGCGCAGCGGTGCGGACACCTGGGCGCGCGGCGTCGGCCGGATCGAGTAGGCCGACGCGATGGTCCGATCCCGCGCCATCTGGTTGAAGTCGATGAAGATCCGCCGCCCGCGCTCCTCCTTCCACCAGCTCATCGTCACCTGGTCCGGCATCCGCCGGGCCAGCTCGCGGCCGAGCGCGATCACCGCCCGGCGCGCCTCGACGAAGGTCCAGCGCGGCTCGATCGGTACGTAGACGTGCATCCCCCGCCCGCCGGACGTCTTCGGATAGCCGTCCATCCCGAGCTCGACGAGCAGCTCCCGCAGCACCGGCGCGACCCGGGCGGCGTCGGAGAAGTCCGTGCCCGGCTGCGGGTCCAGGTCGATCCGCAACTGGTCGGGATGCTCCAGCTCAGGTCGTCGTACCGGCCAGGGATGGAACGTGAGCGTGCCGAGGTTGGCGGCCCAGGCGACCACGGCCAGCTCGGTCGGGCAGACCTCGTCGGCGTTCCGGCCGCTGGGGAACGTCACCGTCGCGGTCGCCACCCACTCGGGCGCGCCCTTCGGCACCCGCTTCTGGTAGAACGCGTCGCCCCGGTTGTCCTGCCGGGTGGACAGCTTGGCGCCCTCGAACACCCCGCCGGGCCAGCGCTCCAGGGTGGTCGGACGCTCCCGCAGCGCGCCGAGGATGCCGGGCCCGACCGCGAGGAAGTAGTTCACGACATCCAGCTTGGTCACGCCGCGCTCGGCGAAGTACGGCTTGTCCGGACTGCTGATCCTGACCGCCCGGTCCCCGGCATCCACCTCGACCGCCTGTCCCGCCCCACGCGTAGCCACGGCTCCGACCGTACCGCGCCTCACCGGTCGCGCGCGGAAGCCCGTGCATCGCCGCAGCAGAGTCGTACGACCTCTGGTCACCAGACGTGACCGTCCGGTAACGTGCGGACACCCTTAGGACCCGGCTCACGCACCGGGTCTGTCGCCCACATGAGGAGTCCCCATGAGGAAGCGTGCACTTCTGGCCGCCGCGACCGCGGTAGCCACCTCCACCGCATTCGGCCTCGGCGGCGCTGTCACCAACGCCTCGGCCGCCCCGCAGTCCGACCCGAAGCCGTTCGCGGCGGCGGTGGAGCGGGCCCACGCCCTGATCACCGACCACCTGTCCGCGCTGCGAGCCACGGGGAACGACCAGTTCCTCACCAAGGACGTCATCCGCGACGCCGACGGCACCACGCACGTCCGGTTCGACCGCACCATCGGCGGCCTCGAGGTCCTCGGCGGTGACGTCGTCGTGCACGAGACCGGGTCCGGCGGGTTCAAGGGCGCCAGCCTCACGCTGCGCCGGGCCGCCGGCAACCTCAGCCTGACGCCGCGGCTGTCGGCGGCCCAGGTCGCCAGGGGCGTCCTCGCCGAGGCCGGCGCGCCGACCCTGGTGATCGAGGCCCGCAAGGGTGCGCCGCGGCTGGCGTAC
>DASXRB010000519.1:0-2632 GCA_036506875.1 Kribbellaceae bacterium
AGGCCGCCCTCGTCGAGGTGGCCCGGCGGTTGTTCGCCGAGCGCGGCTACACACACGTGCCCGCCGAGGAGATCGTCTGCACCGCCGGCCTGACCCGCGGTGCGCTCTACCACCACTACACCGACAAGCAGGATCTCTTCCGCGCGGTCTTCGAGGAGATCGAGCGGGAGCTGACCGCCGAGATCGCCGCGGCCATCGCGGCCGCTCCCAACCGGCGGGCCCGCATGACGACGGCGATCGGCGCCTTCCTCGACATCTGCCAGCGGCCCGAGGTCGTGCAGATCGCGCTCACCGACGCACCTGCGGTGCTCGGCTGGCAGGCCTGGCGGGAGATCGAGGCCCGGCACGGGCTCGGCCTGATCATCAACGCCCTCCAGGAGGCCGAGAACGACGGGCTGCTGCTCCCCGCGGCGGCGCCCGTGCTGGCGCAGCTCGTGTTGAGCCTGGTGATCGAGGCGGCGCTGATGATCGCGCACGCTCCCGACCCCGCCGCGGCCCGCGCCGAGGCCGAACGGGGGCTCGCCGCCCTCATGTCCGGCATGGTGGTCGTCGGCGTCTGACGCGAGCGGTCGCCCGCCCCCATTTACCCGTCCGTCCCCGGACGACCGCACGGCGAGGACGTCGATGCCAGACCCGAAGCGGGCCCTCGCGGCCACCATCGTCGAGCCGCGAGGCGCGATCCGGTCCTATGTCGCCGGCGCTCTCGGCGGCGGTGGTGCGCCGCTCGCCGCCGTGTCGCCGCTGAAGGCTGGGCAGGTCGGCTACCTCGCCGTCTTCCCGGACGAGGTCGTGCTCTTCGCCGTGAAGCGTGGGGTGTTCGTGCCGAACGTCACGGGCAACGTCGTCGCGTGGGCGCCGCGGTCGGCGATCCAGTCGGCCAGGTTCGACCAGGGCATGATCCTCGGCGCCCTCGTGCTCACCTTCGCCGACGGCTCGACGTGGCAGTTCGACGTCCCGGGCGTCCACGTCAACGGCGCGCTCCAGGTGGCCGCGATCCTCTCCCTGACTACGGTGTCGAGAGGAAGGGTCGCGACCTGGGACGGGGTGACGCTGAGATCGACCTACCAGGACCGGGTGGTCGAGCAGCGCGACCGGCTCGCCTCGGCCGCGCGTGCCGGCGACTGGCCGGCCGTGCTGAGCCACGTCCGGGCGCACCCGGAGTGGGTCAACGCCACCCGCGTCGGCGGCGAGAGCGGGTACACCGTGCTGCACCAGGCAGCCTGGCACGGCGCCGACGCCGGGACGGTCGCGCGCCTGGTCGACCTGGGAGCGTGGCGCACGCTGCGCACCACCGCCGGCGACCGCGCCGCCGACATCGCCCAGCACCGCGGCCACGGTCACCTGTCCGGGCTGCTGCGCCCCGTCATCCGGCATCCGGTGTCGGCCGGGCTTCTGGCCGACCTCCAACGCCACCTCCACGCGGTGATCCATCAGCGCGTCCACCACCTGGTGACCGGGGAGCGGCTGCGGCTGCCCGAGCTCGACCCGCTGACCGAGCTGCCCGATCCGGAGTTCTGGTTCCCCGTGCCCGGCATGTATGGCGGGTTCCGCTACCGGCTGGTGGGGGCCGGGCTGATCGTCCACAGCTGGCGCCGCACGGCCGGCGGCTCGGGCCAGACGCACCGCATCACGGCGCAGGGCGCCGAACTGGTGGAGGCGGGCTGGGGCTGACTGCTCCGGGCGTCGCGGGGGCGAACGCCCCGACCGAAGGCGTCGAGATCGCCGTGCTCAGCGCTGGGCCGCTGCGGGTGGCGCGGGCAGGGCAACTCGGGCCTCCGGCGCGACAGCCGCGGCGAAGGCCGGGTGCGCCGGCTGCACGACGACTCGCTTCAGGTCGGTGGTGAGCGCCGTGCCCGCGACGTGGTGCCACAAACCCCGCCGCGCCAGGAATACCCCGAAGAGCAGGGCGAGGACACCGGGGATGCCAAGGAGTTCGGGCGTGCCGAAGCCGCTCGCTGTCTGGCCGGGCTCGACATCACCGCCCGCTTGCGACGCCAGTACCGCGAGGACGGCGCCGGCGGCGAAGATCGCGAGCCCGCCGCACAGCCGGATCAGCCGCTCGCGTCGACAGCGACCGCAGAACGGCCAGGCGGCGGCCTTGACCCGCTTGCGGACGACGTAGTTGGCGACGAGGAACGGCACGACTCCCACGATCAGTAACGCGAGCAGCCAAGCGGGCGCCGGCGTGGGGATCGACAGCCTTCGGGACGCCGTGGCCGGTTCGCCGTGGAGCGCGCAGCAGGTCGGCAGCGGCTTCCCACCCTGGATCCACGCGGCGGAAATGCTTGCGAACATCGACGACACGGGCATTCTCCTTGAAATGGCATATGTCCGTTCGGAGTAGAGTAAACGATGCAAACCGGCTCTCGTGCCACGATCCACAAGTCGGCCCAGCCATGCACAAGCCGACCGAGGTCCCGTCCGGTCCGTTCCAGTCATTCCACGATGTCCGCGCTGTCCGCAGCGATAGCCGCGTCGACACCGTGCGTCCACCTCGGACGCAGTTCTGCTGGGACCGCTACGTCGCCATCACCGACCTCAACGGCTACGTCCTCGCCTTCGACCGCGGCGCCGAAGCATCACCCTGACCAGCGACCGGCTGACCCCTGACGGTCCGCGCGGCCGGTGTCGG
>DASXRB010000520.1:0-5132 GCA_036506875.1 Kribbellaceae bacterium
GACGCGGCGGCCGCAGAATTGAACGTGGGAGCCGCGGACTTGGACGCCGCCGCCGGCGACGGCTTGGCCGACGGCGAACCGGGGCCGGACGCCAAAGCGGCGACCGGAATTGCGACTGCCGCCGCGGCAAGGACGCCCGCCAGGACGACACGACGATTACGGACTGACATGACGCGCTCCTTCATGGATCGGATGCATCCCAGTCCAACGACCCCGGCCTAGACCAACCGTCGAGCGACCTTAAAACAACCTTGGAACCCATCAAGTCGCGACCCAATAGTCAAGACCCCTGGGTCGGACACCACGATTCTTGGCGTGTCCGCACATCGATCCCGCTACATGGGTGCCCGACGCGCGGGTCGTCTCATACGGTCCAGACGGCTTGGGTGGGCGACGTGCGGGCGGCGCGCAGCGCGGGAGCAGACCGGCGACGGCTGCGGTCAGGTGGCTGGCGGGCTATCCGCTGGCGGGTGCGGTGAGCCGGCTGACACGAGGCCGGTCTCGTAGGCGAGGACGACGGCCTGCACGCGGTCGCGCAAGCCGAGTTTGGCCAGGATCCTGGCTACGTGGGTCTTGACGGTCGCCTCGCTGAGCGTGAGCGTGGCGGCGATCTCCGCGTTGCTCAGGCCGCGCGCGACGAGGGCCAGCACCTCCCGCTCCCGTGGCGTCAGGCTGGACTGGTCACACCCTGGCGAGCCCGGTAAGGCGGCGCTCGCCCGGTCGCCGCGCGGCGCGAAGCGTTCGACCAGGCGGCGGGTGATGGTCGGGGCGAGCAGCGCGTCTCCGGTGCGCACGAGCTGCACTGCGGCGACCAGGTGTTCGGGCGTGACGTCCTTGAGCAAGAAGCCGCTGGCCCCGGCGGCCAGGGCCGCGTACACGTATTGATCGAGGTCGAACGTGGTCAGGATGACGATCCGCACGTCGGCGACGGGCGGGCCGGCGGCCAGGATGCGTCTGGTGGCCTCGATCCCGTCCAGCTCGGGCATGCGGAGGTCCATGAGCACGACGTCCGGCCGGTGCTTGAGCACGGCCGCGACCGCTTGCGCGCCGTCGGCCGACTCGGCGACGACCTCGATCCCGGCTGATTTGAGGATGAGCCGGAACCCGCCGCGCACCAGCGCCTGGTCGTCGGCGATGACCACCTTCATGCCGCGAGCCCCGTCGGCACGACCGCGCGCACCTGCCAGCCGCCGCCCGGCCGCGGCCCGGCGTCGAGCTCCCCGCCGTACAGGGACAGCCGTTCCCGCAACCCGAGCAGCCCACGCCCCGGCACGCCGAGGCTGTTGGCACCGCAGCCGTTGTCGCTGACGGTGATCACCAGCTGCTCTCCCCACCGGATGATGACGGACGTGGCTGCCTGGCCGGCATGTCGCAGCACGTTCGTCAGGGCTTCCTGGACAACGCGGTAGGCGGCCAGGTCGGCGCCGGGCGGCAGCGGCCGCGGCGTCCCGCTCACCTGCAGCTGCACGGGCAGCCCGGCTGCGGACACCCGGCCGATCAGCGTGTCCAGCTCGCCCAGCCCCGGCTGCGGGCGGAGGGCGACGTCGTCGCCGGACGGGCTGAGCAGGCCGAGCAGGTTCCGCAGCTCGGTCATCGCGGTCCGGCCGCCGGCCTCTACCGCGAGCAACGCCTCCTCGGCCTCGGCCGGCGAGCTGGCCAGCACCGAGCGCGCCGCCCCGGCCTGCACCACCATCACGCTCACGTTGTGCGTCACCACGTCGTGCAATTCGCTTGCTATGCGGGCCCGCTCGGCTTCGAGGGCGCACCGGGTCGCGGCCTCGTGCTCCTCCGTCGCACGGCGCAGCCGGGCCGCGGCGTCACCGAGTCGGCGCCGCAGTTCGCGGATGCCGAGCCCCGCCGCCGCCGCCGGCACGATGGCGAGCAGAGCGGTGAACCGGCCAGGGAACCGCGGCAGCGTGTCGGCGAACGTCGCGGTCGCGGCCAGCGTGATGACCAGCACCGCGCCGATCGCTAGGTTCCGGTACCGGCTGTGCACCATCGCGCTGTAGGCGGCGAACACCGCGGTGGCGAAGGCGACCGGCGGCACCTGGTCGTGGCGCAGGGCGAAGATGGCGGCGACGATGACGAGCCAGGCCGTGATCGGGTAGAGCCGCCGGACCGCGAGCGGCAGCGCGGTCAGCGCCGCGGCGACCAGCGTCGCCACTGCCAGGTGGTGGGTCGCGGCTGCCTGGCCAACGATGACGCCGCCGAGCTTGACGCCGTAGTCCGGCCGGGGGCCCTGTGCCACTTCCAGGACCGCGGCGGCCGCGGCACCCACCGCGACGGCCGCGTCCAGCGCGAGCGCCCAGCCGGACGGCGCGCGCCGCGGTCCGGCCCGCCGCAAGAAGGCGAGCACCTCGCCGGCATATCCCGCCACGGGGTCATTGTCGTCGTCCCCGAGCCGGAGGGCATCGCTCGCAATGACTACCTCGCCTACATCCGCAGGATGACGGCGGCGCCAGGGATCAGCCGGTTACGGTAGCCGATCTCATCATCACGGGCGACGCGGCGGGCGGCAGTGCGGACCTACGGTCCCGGCATGGATGCACTCGTTGACCTGGAGTACGTGACGAAACGGTATGACAACGGCGCGGCGCCGGCGGTCGCGGACATCAGCCTCGAGGTCGCGGCTGGGGAGGCGGTCGCGATCATGGGGCCGTCCGGCAGCGGAAAGTCGACCCTGCTCAACCTCATCGCGGGAATGGACCGGCCGACCAGCGGCACGGTCCGGGTCGGCGACCAGCAGGTGGACACGCTCAGCGAGACCGCGGTGGCCCGGTTCCGGCGGCGACACGTCGGGATGATCTTCCAGTTCTTCAACCTGCTCGACGACATGACGGTCACGGACAACGTGCTGCTGCCCGCCCAACTTGCCGGCGTGCGGGCGGGCGCGGCGCGGGCGCGCGCCGAAGAACTGCTCGTGACGCTGCGGATCGCGCACCGGCGCGACGCGTACCCGGCGCGGCTCTCCGGCGGGGAGCGGCAGCGTGTGGCGATAGCCCGGGCGCTGGTGAACCGGCCCGCGGTGCTGCTCGCCGACGAACCGACCGGGGCGGTGGACAGCGCCACCGGCGACGAGATCGGGGCGCTGCTGCTGGAGCTGAACGCCGCCGGGCAGACACTGATCCTCGTCACCCACAACCCCGAACTGGCGGCCCGGTACGCCCACCGGGTCGTCGAACTCGCCGACGGGCGGATCGCCTCGGACCTGGCGGCGCGACCATGACCGCGGTCATCCGCGCGGCCCGCGGCGGCCTGGGCGGGCGCCGGCTGCAAGCCGTGATCATCGGCCTGGTGGCGCTCGCCGCCACCGCCGCCTCGACGCTCGCCGTCGGCATGCTCGCCGACGCGCACAGCCCGTTCGACCACGCCTTCGCGACCCAGCACGGCGCCCACGTCACCGCGGCCATCGACACCTCGCTGGCGACGCCGGCGCAGATCGCGGCCACGACCCGGCTGCCCGGCGTGACCGCCGCGGATGGGCCGTTCGCGACGGCCTCGGTGACTGCCGACTTGACCGTGCCCAGCGTCCCGGGCAGCAATCCGGCACCGCTGCAGATCGTCGGCCGGTCCTCGCCCGGCGGCCCGGTGGACGACCTCACCCTGGACAGGGGGCACTGGCCCCGAGACGACGGGCAGATCGTGGTGTCACGGACCGGTCCCGGCGACATCGGGTCGACCTTCACGATCGGTTCGCAGAAGCTGACCGTCGTCGGCGTCGCGGACTCGGTCACCAACACCGCGCAGGCCTGGGTGCTGCCGTCCGAGATCGCAGCGCTCGGCGGCTCGGCGGGTACCGGGCAGGCGCAGATGCTGTACCGGTTCGCCGCCGCCGGCACGTCGTCCGCGATCACCGCGGACATCGCGGCGGTGCGGGGCGCGCTGCCGCACGGGGCGGTGCAGAACACCGCGTCCTACCTGAACGTGCGGCAGTCCGAGCAGAGCGACATCGCGCCGTGGGTGCCGTTCATCGTCGCGTTCGGCGTGATCGCGCTGGCGCTCTCGGTGTTCATTGTGGTCAACGTGGTCAGCGGCGCGGTGATCGCCGGGACGACCCGGATCGGCGTGCTCAAGGCGATCGGCTTCACCCCGGCCCAGGTCGTTGCCTCCTACGTGCTGCTGGTGGCCGTTCCCGCGCTGCTCGGCTGCGTGGCCGGGGCCGTCTGCGGGAACCTGCTCGCGATCCCGCTGCTCAGGCAGAACGCGCACGTCTACCAGGTAGGGGTGCTCGGCGTCCCGTTCTGGGTCGACGTGACCGTGCCCCTGGCGGTCCTCGCGCTCACCGCGGCCGGGGCGGTGCCGCCGGCGCTGCGGGCCGGGCGGATGAGCGCGGTGCAGGCGATCGCGACCGGCCGGGCGCCGCGGCCCGCGCACGGCTACGTCGCGCACCGGGCGCTCGCGCGGTTCACCGGGGTACCGCGGGCGGTCACGCTCGGGCTGGCGGCGCCCTTCGCCCGGCCGACCCGGACCGTGGTGACCGTGGCGGCGATCGTGTTCGGCGCCGCCGCGGTAACGTTCGGCGCCGGGCTCGCGACCTCGCTGGACCGGGCCTTTGCCGATACGTCGCAGGCGTCGTCGCTGCCGGTGCAGGTAACGGCGCTCCCGCAGGGCCCGGCCCCCGCGGTGGGCAGCCGTCCGAAAAAGGTCGGGCCGGCGACGATGACCGCTTCGCAGCAGCGGGCCGTGACCTCGGCGCTGGCCGCCCAGCCGGGTACACGGCACTACCTGCCCGTAACCCGCGACGATCTCAACCTGCCCGGGCTGGCCGATAGCGTGTCGGTCACCGCCTACGGCGACGACCCGAGCTTGAGCGGCCTCGCGCTGATCTCCGGCCGCTGGTACGCCCATTCTTCCAACGCCGCCGAGGTGGTCGTGAACACGCTGTTCCTCACTGACACCGGCACCTCAGTCGGCTCGACCTACACGCTGACCTCCGGCGGGCAGCACACCACGGTGCGGATCGTCGGCGAGGTGTTCCGGCCCGGCAACGACGTCGAGATGTACCTGAGCCCGGCCACCCTGGCCACCGTCGACCCCGGCACCGGCACCGGGCCGCAGCAGTACGCCGTCGCGCTCCGGCCCGGCACCGACGCGCGGGCCTACGCCAACGCGCTGTCCGCTGCGCTCGGCAG
>DASXRB010000521.1:0-2830 GCA_036506875.1 Kribbellaceae bacterium
GGACACAGCGACGATGAGGCTGCGGCGCCGGGCGAGCCGCGCTACCGCGTCGAGCATGGCAGCGAGATCGGTTGTACTGCCGCGCCGGGCGTCGGCCGTGCGCGCGAGTTCGGCGCCGATGCGCAGGACATGCCGACGGCCCGTCCCGGGCGGCACCACGCGCACCATCCCGGTGTCGTAGAACAGCGCCCCGACGCGGTTCCCGCCCCGGCTGAACAGCCGCGCCAGTACGAGGGTCAGCTCGGCGAGCAGGTCATGCTTCCCGCGGCCCGGCGCGCCCACCGCCATGGACGCCGAGCGGTCAAGCACCAGCCACGCGGTGAGCTCGCGGTCCTCATTGAACATGCGCAGGTGCGGCTCGCCCAGGCGGGCTGTGACGTTCCAGTCGATGTGCCGCGCGTCGTCGCCTTCGACGTAGCCGCGCAGGCCGGCCAGATCGGTCCCGGACCCGCGGTGCGCGGTGCGGTAGCCGCCCTGTACCCGTCCCTCCAGGCGGCGGACAACCCGCCATTCCAGGCGGAGCAGGAGTCGTTCGGGGACGGTGCGCATGGGCTCACCGGCCTTGCAGGACGACCTCGGGCTCGGGCACGGCGTCCAGCACCCGGGCGATGATGTTGTCGGCGCTGACGTCGTCGGCGAGTGCCTCGTACGACAGCACGACGCGGTGCCGCAGCACGTCCGCGGCGAGCTCGCTAACGTCGTATGGCAGCACGTAGTCGCGGCCCCGCAGGAACGCCAGCGCCCGGCCGCCTACCACGAGGGCGATGGATGCCCGAGGGCTGGCACCATAGGTCAGGTACCGCTTCGTCTCGTCCAGCCCGACCAGGCCCGGCAGGCGGGTCGCGGTTACCA
Source organism: Kribbellaceae bacterium (assembly GCA_036506875.1). Lineage (GTDB taxonomy): Bacteria > Actinomycetota > Actinomycetes > Propionibacteriales > Kribbellaceae > DASRHY01. The sequence goes on from DASXRB010000521.1 coordinate 853, forward strand.
GGCGGACGGCGTAGTCGGTGATCGCGGGGTCGACGTACAGCTGCTGCACGCTCTCCTGCATCCGGATCAGGTCCGCGGGCGTCAGCATCGCCCGGATCGGCTCGGCGGGGCGCAGCGCGCGGTCGACGATGGCGTGCTCCTCGGGGGAGCTGGGGTAGCTGACGAGGACCTTCATCATGAACCGGTCGACCTGCGCCTCCGGCAGCGGATAGGTGCCCTCCGACTCGATCGGGTTCTGCGTCGCCATGACCAGGAACGGCTCGGGTACCTGGAAGGTCTCGCGGCCGATCGTGACCTGGTGCTCCTGCATAACCTCGAGCAGAGCGCTCTGCACCTTGGCGGGAGCGCGGTTGATCTCGTCGGCCAGCAGCAAGTTCGCGAAGACTGGGCCGCGCTGGGTCTCGAACTCGCCGGTGTGCTGGTGGTAGACCCGCGTCCCGGTCAGGTCGGCGGGCACCAGATCGGGGGTGAACTGAATGCGCTGGAACTGCCCGCCGACCGCCGCTGCTAGTGATTTTACGGCGAGCGTCTTGGCCAGGCCAGGCACCCCCTCCACGAGCAGGTGCCCGCCGGACAGCAGGGCGACCGCCATCCGCTCCAGCAGCACGTCCTGGCCGACGATGGTGTGCTTGACCTCGAACAGCACGCTCTCGAGCGGGTTCGCGGAACTGGCCTGGCTCATTTGCCCCCTCCGGGTGCTTCGGCGGTCATATTTGAGGTCCGTTCCCGGGCTCGGTGCCGCTTCCGCCGCCGAGCGCTGCGCCGATGGGCACCGCGAACCCGATGCCGGCGAAGGCGTCCTCGTGTGCCGGGTTGGCGATCGAGACGACGATGCCTATGACCAAGCCCCGTGCGTCGAGCAGCGCGCCGCCGGAGCTTCCAGGGTTGACCGACGCGTCGAACTGGATGAGCCCGGAGTAGATACCGTCGACAGTCTGCGCGGTCCGGTTGAGGCCGGAGACCACACCGGCGGACACGCTGTCGGCCAGGCCGAGCGGGTTGCCGACCGCGACCACCGGCGCCCCCACATCGGCACCACCGCCGAGAGCCGCCGGTACGACGACCTCCGGCAGCGATGCCGGTCTGAGCACCGCGGCGTCCAGCTTGCGATCGGCGGCGACGACGGCCGCCGACGTCGTAGCGCCGTCGAAGTACGTGACCGTGATCCGGGTGGCGCCGGCGATGACGTGATTCGCGGTTACGATCGTGCCGTCATCCGCCACGATCACCCCGGAGCCGAGGTCGTCGTTGGTGCGGATGACGACCACGGACGGCCTGACACGCTGGTAGATGGCTGACACCGACGGGCTCGCGGTCGCGGTCGCGGTGGGTCTGGGCGTCGCGGCGGGACTGGCATTGCTGATCACCACGCGGCCAGTCGCGAGCACCACGGTCACCGCTACCACCGCGGCCAAGACAACCGTGACCACGACGACGGCCGCGCGACGACGGCGCTGGCGGCGGGCCGCCGCCGGGCGCGGCTCGGCGTCCGTGACACCAGCAGGCTCGCGATCCATTACCCCACGCAGAGAACAGGTTTACCTACAGGATAAGAGCGGATCCTGAAACTAGGCCGAGTAAGGCCCGGAAGCACGATTGATGCCGCGCCGCACGTTCCGCCTGGGACGTCAGGCCCATGAGGGCGCGACTCGCAGCCCGGTGCGCGTCCGCCAGTATTACCAGGACCTGATCGCCGGCAGCGAGTTCCCGCAGCTATCCAGCGTGGGCCCGCCCGCGCCGACATCCGCCGCCGATCGCGACCGGTTCTTGGTGGCGAAGAACATGCAGTGCTCCCCGCCGACGGCCCAGCGGGCCCGGTACCAGCCGCAGGCGAGATCCCTCGCCTGTTCAACAAGCGTCTCCACCACGGAGAACCCGCGTGACACCGAGAGTCAGTCCGTGAGGCTTACTGCCAGCTTTCTACGTCCAGAATGACGGTCAGGTGATGGTCAGATGATCTTGAAGATGCCTGACGCGG
>DASXRB010000522.1:0-5650 GCA_036506875.1 Kribbellaceae bacterium
GTTGCGCGGTGCGCTGCGGATCGCCCGGGAGGTGCCCGCGGTGGTGCACCGGCAGGACGCGGTGTCGTTCGTGCGCGGGCTCTCGCCGGACGCGGGCACGACCACGGTGCTGTGGCACTCGGTGATGTGGCAGTACCTGACCGCGGACGACCAGGCGGCGGCGGGCGAGGCGATTGTTGCCCTCGGCAAGCAGGCGGGTGATGACGCGCCGTTCGCGCACCTGTTCCTGGAGCCGATGCGCCGGACGCCGGACAGCACGCACGAGTTCCTCGTCGTACTCACGGTGTGGCCCGGAGGCGAGCGGCGGGTGCTGGGCAGTGCGGCGCCGCACGGGATCCCGTCGGTGTGGGAACGCGATGCGTGAGGCGGCGCGGTTCGACGACGAGCGGGTCCGCACGGTGCTGCGGGACGCCTACGGGCTGCACGTCGCGGCGCTGGTGTTCCTTGCTCTCGGCAACGACGCGGACTCCTGGTCCTACCGGGTCGAGGCGGCGGGGGAGCGGTACTTCCTGAAGGTGCGGTCCGGTACCGGCGCCATGCCGGGTGCGACCGTGCCGTGGCGGCTGGCCCGGCACGGGGTGGAGGGCGTGCTGGCGCCGATCACGACCCGCGCGGAGACGGCCTTCGTGACGGTGGACGGGTACGAGCTCGCGCTCTACCCGATGGTCGACGGGCGCACGGGCAAGCTGGCCGGGCTGTCGGCGGCACAGTGGCGGGCGTTCGGGCGGACGGTGCGGCAGATCCACGAGGTGCAGGTCGGGCACGCGGGCGACGTACGGCGTGAGACGTTCGTCCCGAGCCGGCGCGAGCTGCTGCCGGAGCTGGAGCACCTGCTCACCGGCCCGCCGACCGACGCCGTGGCCCGCGACCTGGCCGCGCTGTGGCACGAGCACCGGGAGGTGATCGACGCGCTGGTGGCCCGCACCGACGCGTGGGGATCGCGGCCTCTCGCGTACGACCCGGTGCTGTGCCACGCCGATCTGCACACCAACAACGTCCTTGTCGACGGCAACGACCGGGTATGGGTGATCGACTGGGACGAGGCGGTGGTCGCGCCGCGCGAACGCGACGTGATGTTCGCCGTCGGCGGCGGGATCAGCCGCGACCTGGTGAGCGACGACGCCACCGCCGCCTTCCTGGAAGGCTACGGCCCGGTGGAGCTCGACGAGCGGCTGCTCGGGTACTACCGCGCCGCGTGGGCGGTGCAGGACATCGCGGCGAACGGCGAGCAGGCGGTGCTCACCCCCGGCCTCACCGAGCCGAGCCGGCGCGACGCGGTCGACGACTTCGCCGCACTGTTCCTCCCGGGCCGGATCGTCGACCTGGCGACGGGCGCCTGACCGTCAGGCGAGGGCGGCGACGACCAGGTCGGCGAGGAACCCGGCCAGCCGGCCGTCCGGGTCCAGGTCGGGATCGAAGATGCCGATGTGGACGCCGGCGCAGCCGGGCGCGGCCAGCAGCGGACCGAGCAGCGCGACCAGCTCGGCGCCGTCGAGCCCGCCCGGGTCCGGACTGTCGACCGCGGGCATCACGCTCGCGTCCAGGATGTCCACGTCGAGGTGCACCCAGAACCCCTCCGCCCTCCCGAGGTGCTCGACCGCCGCGGCGGCGACGGTCGCCGGTCCCTCGGCCCGGATCGCGCCCGCCGTCCACGCGGGGATCCCGGCCGTCCGCAGACCGGCGGCATAGGCGTCGTCGTCGCGGATCCCGAGTACGACCGCGTCGTCGTCGCGCACGTACGGCGACCGGCCCTCCAGGTCCGTCAGGTCCGGCTGGCCCCGGCCGGTGACGAGCGCGAGCGCCTCGCCGCCGGCGGCCCCGACGTACGCGTCGTTGCCGGCGGTGCGGAAGTCGGAGTGCCCGTCGAGGTAGGCCACGCCGTACCGCCCGCGGCGCGCGAGCGCCAGCGCCGGCCCGAGCAGGATGCTGCACTCACCGCCCAGCACCACCGGGAACCGCCCCTCGTCGATCAGCGCGCCGACCCGGTCGGCGAGCTTCAGGCTGTACGACGCGATGCCGGCCGCGTTGAACACGCCGTCACCGGGCTGCCAGGCGCCCCGGTCGTACCGCGGCGGCGTCACGTAGCCCGCGTCCACCGCGCCCAGCCGCGAGACCAGGCCCTGGTCCCGCAGGGCCCCGGCCAGCTTGTAGCAGCCGGGCACGGCCCCGGGCACGGGCGGCCGCAGGCCGAGGTTGGAGGGCGCGTCCAGTACCGCGATCCGCTTCGTCATGCCACGTTCCTTTCCACTACGCCAGGATCACCGCGCCGCACGCCCGGTAGACTCGCGGGGTTGCACCCGACTGAACGGATCACCCGTGTTCGACACCCTCTCCGACCGCCTCTCCGCGACGTTCAAGAACCTGCGTGGCAAGGGCAGGCTGACCGACGCCGACATCGACGCCACCGCGCGCGAGATCCGGATCGCGCTGCTCGAGGCCGACGTCGCGCTGCCGGTGGTGAAGGACTTCATCGCGGCGGTCAAGGAGCGTGCGTCCGGCGCCGAGGTGCGCGGCGGGCTGAACCCGGCCCAGCAGGTCATCAAGATCGTCAACGAGGAGCTGATCCGCATCCTCGGCGGCGAGACCCGCGAGCTGCGGTTCGCCAAGCGTCCGCCGACGGTGATCATGCTCGCCGGACTGCAGGGCTCTGGTAAGACCACGCTTGCCGGCAAGCTCGCGAAGTGGCTGAAGGAGTCCAAGCACCAGACGCCGATGCTGGTCGCGGCCGACCTGCAGCGTCCGAACGCGGTCACCCAGCTCCAGGTGGTCGGCGAGCGAGCCGGGGTGCCGGTGTTCGCGCCGGAGCCCGGCAACGGCGTCGGCGATCCCGTCGACGTGGCACGGCGGGCGATGGACGAGGCCCGGGCCAAGCAGCACAGCGTGGTGATCGTCGACACCGCCGGCCGGCTGGGCATCGACACCGAGATGATGCAGCAGGCCGCCGACATCCGCGACGCGGTCGAGCCGGACGAGATCCTGTTCGTCGTCGACGCGATGATCGGCCAGGATGCGCTGACCACCGCACGGGCGTTCGAGGACGGCGTCGGCTTCGACGGCGTCGTGCTCGCGAAGCTGGACGGTGACGCCCGCGGTGGTGCCGCGCTGTCGATCGCGCAGGTCACCGGCCGCCAGGTGATGTTCGCGTCCAACGGCGAGAAGCTCGAGGACTTCGACGTCTTCCACCCCGAGCGGATGGCCTCGCGCATCCTCGGCATGGGCGACATCCTCACCCTGATCGAGAAAGCCGAGCAGAGCTTCGACGCCGAGGAGGCCGCCAAGACCGCCGCCAAGCTGCAGAAGAAGGGCGGCAAGGACTTCACCCTGGACGACTTCCTCGCCCAGGTGCAGTCGGTGCGCAAGATGGGCCCGATCACCAAGATCTTCGGCATGCTGCCGGGCGCGGCCCAGTTCAAGGACCAGCTGGCGAACTTCGACGAGCGCGAGATCGACCGGATCGAGGCGGTCATCTACTCGATGACGCCGGCCGAGCGCAACGACCCGCACATCATCAACGGCTCGCGCCGGGCCCGGATCGCCAAGGGCTCCGGCACCGACGTCAGCACGGTGAGCGGGCTGGTCGAGCGGTTCTTCGAGGCGCGCAAGATGATGTCCGCGATGGCCTCCGGCAAGGGTCTGCCGGGGATGCCCGGGATTCCGGGGATGCCCGGCGGCGGCGCCCGCAAGGCCAAGCAGCAGGCCAAGAAGGGCAAGGCCAAGCGCGGGTCCGGCAACCCGGCCAAGCGCGCCGGCGGCCAGGGCCAGCCCCGGCAGCCGGAGCCGGGTCAGCTGCCCGCCGCGTTCGGCGGCGGGACGGACGGCGGCGCGGACTTCGAGCTGCCCGCGGAGCTGAAGGACCTGCTCGGCAAGCAGAACTGACCGCAACACGGGAGTTATGACCTCGTTGTCGGCCGCGGGGTTAGGATCGTTGACCGTGGGCCGGCGCGGGGGTCGGGTCACGACCGCCCCGCACCGACGACCCCCGGGGGATACCGGATGCGCGACAACCGGCGACGCAGGATGATCGCCGCCCGCCACGTGCTGGCGCCCGCGGTCGTCGCCGCCCTGCTCGTCTGTGGCCCGTCGTCGGTCACCAGCCATCTGATCGCCACGCTGCCGCCGGCGGCGAACGCGTGGGGTGACAGCGACCCGTACGACGACCTGCGCACCCACGTCCCGGACCAGCCTGGCGCGGACGGCAGCGTCGGTACCGAGCGGCCGTCGCAGGTGCCGGTGCTCATCACCGGTGCGCTCGACGGGCGCCCGGCCGTGCCGGTCGGTCCCGACGGCGCGGTGGCCGGGATCCCGGCGAGCGTGCTGCCCGCCTACCAGGCCGCGGCCCGCGTGCTGGCCACGACGTTCCCGCGCTGCAAGCTGACCTGGCCGCTGCTCGCCGGCATCGGCAAGGTCGAGTCGTCGCACGCCAGCGGCGGCCGGGTGGACGCGCACGGCACCACCCGCGGCCGCATCCTCGGCCCGGTCCTCGACGGCGCCCCGGGCATGGCCACGATCCACGACACCGACGACGGCCAGTACGACGGCGACACCGTCTGGGACCGCGCCGTCGGCCCGATGCAGTTCATCCCCGGCACCTGGGTGGTGTTCGCCGCGGACGGCAACGGCGACGGCGTCCGCGACCCGCACAACGTGTACGACGCGACCTTGGCGGCCGGCCAGTACCTGTGCGCCGGCGATGCCGATCTGTCCGACCCGCGCGGTCTGGTCGCCGCGGTGCTGCGCTACAACCACTCGATGGACTACGTGGCCGTCGTGCTGCGCTGGATGCGCGAGTACGCCGAGGCCGCGGTGCAGGTCCGCGACCGGCCCGGCGTCGTACCGCCGGTGACCGAGAAGGGCAACGCCGAGCGCACCGAGACGACGCCGGAGGAGCTCGCCCGGCGGCAGCAGGAGACCGCGCTGCGCCCGGGCCCGGCCCACACGCCGGTGCCCACGGTCGCACCGGCGTCGCCGGTCCCGACCAGTACGACGACCACCCCGCGGCCGGTCGCCACGACCTCCAGCACGTCGCCGACGGTCAGCCCGACGAGCACGACCACCTCCCCGACCCTGGCGCCGACGACCTCGCCGACGCTCACCCCGACGACGAGCCCGACCTCGACCAGCCCGACCGCGACGCCGACGAGCCCGACGCCGACCGAGTGCCCGTCGCCGACGCCCACCGACTCCGCGACGCCCACGCCGACGCCGACCCTGACGCCGACGCCGGACCCCACCGCGACGCCGACCCCCGACCCGTGCGCGACGACGACCACCACGCCGACGCCGACCTCGGGCACGTCGCAGACCACCGACGGCTCGACCCCGACCGCCGGCGGCGGCACGCCGACCCCGGACGGCACGGCCGACAGCGCGACCCCGGCCGAGTCCACCGCCATCCCCACCGCCGGCTGACGCCGGCGACCTCCCGCAGCGGCTAGGAACTGGACCGGAACTGTGGCCCGCGCGGCCCGGTGGGGCCGCCGCGCGGGCTACGGTCTGGTCATGACGCAGACCGACCGCCACACCTGCCTGAAGCTCACCGGCACCGTGCTGCCGTCCGGCGAGACCCGCGACCTGTACGTGTACGACGGCGTCGTGGTGGACCGTCCGGCCGGCGAGGTGACGACCGTGGCCGATGGCGGCTGGATCGTCC
>DASXRB010000523.1:0-1635 GCA_036506875.1 Kribbellaceae bacterium
GCTCGACGCGGCGCCCGGGCAGGCCGTGTTGCGGCTCGTGAAGATGCGGCCGTCGTCGCCCAGGATGCCGTCCTGGCCGGTGCCACCGGAGATCCAGTCGAAGCCCCAGCCACCGATGAGGTCGTCGTCCTGGGCGTCACCGAAGATGACGTCGTGGCCGACGGCGCCGTACGCGGTGTCGTCACCGGACTCGCCGTGCAGCTCGTCGTTGCCGCCGATGTCGACGGTCCAGATGTTGCGGCCGGGCTGCACGGTGAGGATGTCGCTGAAGCCGGCGTGCGCGGTCAGGCCGAACAGGTCGGGACGGAAGTCCGGGCCGCCCCACGTGTAGTCGAGCAGCGTGACGCCGCGCACCACGATCTTCGCGGTCGCCGAGTAGTTGTCGTAATTGAAGGTGACGTACTTCGCGACCGGACCGACGTCGACGTGGTTCGTGCCGACGATGCGCACGATGTTGCCGTTGTCGCCGACGAGCGTGTCCGCGTCGCGGGCGTGCTGGTCGGCCGCGCCCACCATCGAGTCGAGGTCGCGCGCGATGCGCGTGCCCGCGCCACCGAACAGGCGGTCGGAGCCGTCCGGCCGCTGGTCGCGCGTGATCAGGCTGAAGAAGGACGAGCTGCCACCGACGATGTCGTCCTGGCCCAGGCCGCCGAAGGCGATGTCGTTGCCGGCGCCACCCTCGATGTAGTCGTCGCCGTCGCTCGCGGCCTCGTACGACGGGTACACCGTCAGCGGGCCGATGAGGTCGCACAGGCCCGAGGTGCAGCCCGGTGTGCCCACGATGCGGAAGGCGGTCACGCGGCCACCGAGCAGGTTCGGATCGATCGTGGCGAGGACGTCGTCGACGTAGCGGTGCGAGATGTAGTCGATCGAGCCGTCGCCCTGGATCGTGTCGTTACCCAGCTGGCCGAAGATCACGTCGTTGTTGGCGCCACCGGCGATGTAGTCGTTGCCGAAGGAGCCGATACCGGTGAGGCCGGAGTCCATCGACGTGTTCTGGTACAGGTTGGTGACGGCGTACTCGGCCCACCACGGCACGTTCGCGTCCGGGCTGCGGTAGTTGCGCGCGGTCCCGTCGACGAGCAGCTGGCCTGAGTTGTCGTAGCCGAGGGTCGAGTTGTTGTCGAAGTCGGTGCGGCTGTACAGGCGCAGGCCGCCCAGCGTCTGGAAGCGCAGGCTGGTGACGTCGTTGTTGCGCCAGGTCAGGACGACGTTGTCGCCGAACACGAGATCGTCCAGCGTGCCGCCGTCGATCGCGTCGTTGCCCGGGCCGCCGACCATCACGTCGCGGCCGGCGGTGCCGTACAGCGTGTCGTCGCCGCCCTGCTGCAGGTTGCGCGACTCGACGTTGCGCAGCGTCGCGATCGCGGTCGTCTGGATGCGCTGCAGGCCGACCTGGTCGCGCGTCGTGTCGCGCGCGACGAGCACGTCCTGGAAGATCTCGCCCTTGTCGCCGATGACGACGTCGGCGAAGTCGTCCAGCGCGCTCGAGGCCGAGCTGCCGTAGCCGTCGCCGTAGATGACGTCGCCCGCGACGGTGAGCAGGTCCGCGTTCGGCTTGCTCGAGGTGTTGCTGTTCACCACGAAGAGCTGGCGCGTGATGACGTTCACGTTGTAGCCCGCGTCGCCGTAGAT
>DASXRB010000524.1:0-7180 GCA_036506875.1 Kribbellaceae bacterium
ACGCAGACGGTCGGGACGTGCCTGCGCTACCGCGTGACGGGTCTCGCGGCCGAAGGAGCCTTCTTCGCGATCCTGTCGCTGCCGCCGCTGGTGTTCGGGCTGGCCGGCAGCATCGGGTACCTCGCCAACCAGTTCGAGGTCGAGACCATCGACGAGATGAAGAACCAGATCATCGAGCTGGCCGGGCGGGCGCTGACGGCCGACTCGGTGAAGGCGGTCATCGAGCCGACCCTGAACGACGTGCTGAACGGCGGCGGCCGGCTCGAGGTCGTGTCGATCGGTTTCGTGCTCGCGCTGTGGTCGGGCAGCCGCGCGCTGAACGTCTTCGTCGACACCATCACCATCATGTACGGGATGGGCGGCAAGCGCGGCATCGTCAAGACCCGCGCGCTGTCGTTCACGCTCTACTGCGTGGCGCTGATGATCGGTGTCGTCGTACTGCCGCTGGTGCTGGCCGGGCCGCACGCGATCGGGGACCTGCTGCCGGCGCGGCTGGACTTCCTGAACGAGCTGTACTGGCCGGTCGTGATCGTGCTGTCGGTCGGCTTCCTGAACACGCTGTACCACCTGTCCGTCCCGGTCCGCACGCCGTGGGTGGCCGACCTGCCGGGCTCGGCGCTCGCGCTGTCGGTGTGGATCCTGGGCAGCTTCCTCCTGCGCTGGACGCTGCAGACGACGGTCGGCGGTACGTCGATCTACGGACCGCTGGCGGCGCCGATCGCGATCCTGCTGTGGCTGTACCTGACCGCGATCGCGGTGCTGATCGGGGCCGCGCTGAACGCGGTCACCGACACCATGTGGCCGAGCAAGCCGGGTGCCAAGACCTCCAGCGTTCGTACGACGGAAGCCAGCCGCGCGGCCGCGGCGGCGGATGCCGAGAGCAAGCAGATCACCAAGCCGAAGCCGCGACCCAAGCCCGGGGCCAAGCCGGCCGCCGAGCCGCAGGCCACGCCGCGGACCGCGCCCGAGCCCGCGGATGACGGTAAGGCCCCCGCGCAGCCCGAACGCGCTCCGGAGCCCGCGTCCCCGGCACCGGCCGGCGCTGCGCCGGCACGGGGGGAGCGAAATTCCCGTGCGCGGCGCAAGAGCGGCAACGTAGCCTGACAGCGCACTGCAGATGCGAACCGCTCGCCGTACCAGGCGGGCCCGACACCGAAGGGAGATGCCTGCCATGACCCGGGATGCGGTCACCAGGACCGCCGTCTCCCGCTCCAGCCGGCCGCTGCGCTGACGTCGCCGCGACCGGCCTGCCGAAAGGTTCGTCGCATGCCCACGTCGCTGCAATCCCTCGGTCTGACCGCCGACGTCGTACACGATCTCGCCGCGGGCCCGGCCGGCCTGGCCGGGCCGGCCGCCGGCCTGGAACTCGGCCGCGTCGGGCGGGTCGACAAGGGACTGTGCACCGTGCTCACCGAAGAAGGACCCGTGCGCGCCTCCTGGTCCGCGCACGTGCTCGCCGAGGTGGCCAGGAATCCGCAAGCCGTGCCGTGCACGGGTGACTGGGTGGCGCTGCGACGGTGGCCGGACGACCCGGTGACGGTGGAGGCCGTCGCCCCGCGTCGTACGGCGATCGTCCGCGCCGAAGTCAGCGGGACGTCCGCGGGACAGGTTCTGGCGGCCAACGTGGACGTGGTCGCGATCGTGGCCGGGCTGCACCCGGAACCGAACCTGGGCCGGGTCGAACGCTTCCTCGCGCTGGCCTGGGACAGCGGCGCGCGGCCGGTCGTCGTACTCACCAAGGCCGACCTCGTGAACGACGCCGACGACCTGGCCGCCGACGTCGCGGCCGCCGCGCCGGGCGCGGACGTGATCGTGTGCAGCGTGGTGACCGGCGAGGGCCTGGACGAGATCCGCGCCCTCGTGGCGGGGGACCGGACGATGGCGCTGCTCGGGGTCAGCGGCGCCGGGAAGTCGTCGCTGGTGAACGCGCTGACCGGCGTTGAGGTGCTCGCGGTGCGGGCGATCCGCGACGACGGCAAGGGCCGGCACACGTCCGTACGCCGCGAGCTGATCGTGCTGCCCGGTGGTGGCGTCGTGATCGACACGCCCGGTCTGCGCGGCGTCGGCGTCCAGCAGGACGGCGAGGGTGTGGCGGCGGTGTTCCCGGACATCGAGGAGCTGGTCGCGCGCTGCCGCTTCAACGACTGCGGGCACGAGACCGAGCCCGGCTGCGCGGTACGGGCCGCGCTGGAGGACGGCACGTTGCCGGTACGACGCTACGAGTCGTGGCGCAAGCTGCAGCGTGAGGCGGCGTGGATGGCCCGTCGTACCGACCTCAGACTGCGCGCCGAGGCCAAACGCGAGTGGAAGCAACGCACCAGGGAACGCCGCGACAACACCTCCGGCTAGGACATCCGGTATCCACACGGGATTTCGGGCGCAGCCTCCGCACCTGACGTCGTACGACGAAACACTGCGACCTGGATCGTCGTACACCGTCAGGTCTGGTCGAACGGGCCCGACGAATGACGACACGCCGGGTCACAAGGGCCCGATGAGCGTAAGAGTGGGCGGTATTGCTGTGTCGTGGGTGTTAACGCGGGCGTTCACGCTGGTGCAACGCGGGGGCTGCGAGCGTTTCGGACATGACTAAGACATGGCGTGCCGCGGCGGCTCTGACGCTGGTGCTGGTGATGGCCGGCTGCTCCGGCGGCAAGGACGATGACAACGGTGCAGGTTCGTCGAGCGGCGACAGCTCCCCGGCGGCCGGCGACATGGCGGTGAAGTTCGCGCAGTGCATGCGCGAGCACGGCGTGCAGGTCGCGGACCCGCAGCCGGGACAGCCGCTGCAGATCCAGGGCAACCCCGACGACGCGAGCAAGATCAAGGCGGCCCAGGAGGCCTGCAAGGAGTACGCGCCACAGGGCGAGGGCAACGGCCAGCAGTCCGGTGACGACCTGGACCGGCAGGCCAAGCTGGTCGAGTGCCTGCGCGGCAAGGGTGTCGACGTCGAGGACCCGCAGCCGGGTCAGCCGCTGCGGATCCGCGGCCAGCGCCAGAACGAGGCGAAGACCAACCAGGCGATGCAGGAATGCCAGGCGGAGGTCGGTGGCCCGACCCCGCAGCGAGTGGGCGGGTGACCGGCATGGGTGCGGCGAAGGTCGTCGTCTGCAGCGTCTGCGCGCTGGTCGTCGGGGCGGCCGCCGGTGCGGGCTCGATGGTGCTGGCCCGCCGCGACAACCAGCCGGCCGCCGCGGTCGTCACACCGGTCTCGACCGCCAAGGTCACCCGGACCGACCTGGTCAGCCGGACCGACGAGGACGGCACGCTCGGCTTCAAGAACGTGTACACGATCGCCGGTCCGGGCACCGGCGTGATCACCTGGCTGCCCGACGAGGGTGACGTCATCAAGCGCGGCAAGCCGGTCTACCAGGTGAACGGCGTCCTGGTGCCGCTGTTCTACGGCAGCACCCCGTTCTGGCGCACGCTCAAGTACGGCGTGGACGACGGCGAGGACGTCGAGATCCTGGAGCGCAACCTGAAGGCGCTCGGGTACGGCGACGACCTGACCGTCGACGAGGAGTTCGACAGCGAGACCACCGACGCGGTCGAGGAGTGGCAGGAGGACCTGGGCGTCAGCGAGACCGGGGTGTTCAAGCCGTCGAGTGTGGTGCTCAAGCCCGGTGGCATCCGGGTCTCGGAGGTCGAGGCCGACCTCGGTGACACCGCCCGCGGCCCGCTGCTGCAGGCGAACGACGGCGTCCGGCAGGTCACCGTCGCGATGCCGGTCGCCGACCAGGACCTGGCCAAGATCGGCGGCAGGGTGCGGATCAAGCTACCCGGCGGCGTGACCACCACCGGCAGGATCACCTCGATCGGTACGACGGCCACCGCCGGCAGCGACAGCTCCGGGAACAAGGCGCAGACCGGCCAGGCCGCCGAGACCGCGACCGTCCCGGTCCACATCACGCTCGACAAGCCCGGTGTGGCCGGCAAGCTCGACGGCGCCCCGGTCACGGTCGGCTTCACCAGCGCCACCCGCAAGGGCGTGCTGACGGTTCCGGTGAGCGCGCTGCTGGCGAACTCCGACGGCACCTACGCGGTCGCGGCGGTGGACGGCGGCCGGCACTGGACGATCCCGGTGAAGCTCGGTGTGTTCGCCGACAGCCAGGTCGAGGTCTCCGGCAGCGGCCTGGCCCCGGGTATGAAGGTCGAGGTGCCGAAGGCGTGAGCACCACACCTGTCGCGGCCCTCGAGGCCGTCTCGAAGACGTACCCCGGCGGCGTCAAGGCGCTGCGCTCGGCGTCGCTGGAGATCTGGCCCGGCGAGCTGGCCGCGATCTGCGGCCCGTCCGGCTCCGGCAAGTCCACGCTGCTGCACCTGATGGGCGCGCTGGACCGGCCGAGCACCGGCCGGGTGCTGATCCAGGGCCACGACGTGGCGAAGCTGGCCGACCGCCGGCTGGCCGCGGTGCGGGCCCGCTGGATCGGGTTCGTGTTCCAGCAGTTCTTCCTCACCGCGCACATGTCGGCGATCGACAACGTGGCCAACGGCCTGCTGTACCACGGCATGGCCGGCGGCCAGCGCCGCAAGCTGGCCAAGGCCGCGCTGGAGCAGGTCGGCCTCGGCCACCGGCTGGACCACCGGCCGTCGGAGCTGTCCGGCGGTGAGCGGCAGCGGGTCGCGGTGGCTCGGGCGATCGTCGCCAAGCCCGCCATGCTGCTCGCCGACGAGCCGACCGGGAACCTGGACTCGGTCTCCGGTGACGCCGTCGTCCGGCTGCTCCGCGAGCTCAACGAGGCCGGTACGACGATCGTCGTGATCACCCACAACCCCGAGCTGGCCGAGTCGCTGCCGCGCCGGATCGACATCCTCGACGGCCGGGTACGCCACGACTCCGGCGCCGTCGTCCGGCTCGACCCGGAAGCGGCGGTGGCGATATGACCGCCGTCATCCCGCTCCCCGAGCGGACCCGGTTGCATGCCGGGGACCTGGGGTCGGTCGGGTTCGTGGGCCTGCGCGGCCGTCCCACCCGGGCGGCACTGTCGGCGCTCGGTATCGCGATCGGGATCGCCGCGATGGTGGCGGTGCTGGGGATCAGCACCGCCAGCCGGGCCGGGCTGATGGCCGACATCCGCAAGCTCGGCACCAACCTGCTCACCGTCACGCCGGGCCAGTCGTTGTTCGGCGACGACGCCAAGCTGCCGATGGAGGCGCCGGGCATGATCGCCCGGATCCCGGGGGTGACCTCGGTGTCGGCGGTCGGTCGCGTCTCCGGCGCCTCGGTGCGTCGTACCGACAAGATCGACGTGAACCGGACCAGCGGTATCGCGGTGCAGGCGGCGCAGCTGAACCTGCTCGACGACCTCGGTGGCTCGATCCGGTCCGGAACCTGGCTGAACAAGGCGAACGAGCGGTACCCGGTGGCCGTGCTCGGCTCGGTGGCCGCCGAGCGGCTCGGCATCACCCAGGCCGGGCGCAACGTCTACATCGGCGGCCGCTGGTTCACCGTCATCGGGATCATGAACACGCTGACCCTGGTGGCGGAGATCGACCGGTCGGCGCTGATCGGCTGGCCGGCCGCGGAGAGCGTGCTCGGCTTCGACGGCTACCCGACGTCGGTGTACGAGCGCTCGACCGACGACTCGGTGTCGTCCGTGCGGTCGGTGATCGGGGCGACCACCAACCCGGAGCACCCGGAGCAGGTTGACGTGAGCCGGCCGTCGGACGCGCTGACCGCGCAGCTCGCGGCGGAGTCGGCGTTCAACTCGCTGCTGCTGGGTCTCGGTGCGGTGGCGCTGCTGGTCGGCGGGGTCGGCATCGCGAACATCATGGTGATCTCGGTGCTCGAACGGCGGCAGGAGATCGGCCTGCGCCGGGCGCTCGGCGCCACCAAGGGACACATCCGGCTGCAGTTCCTGACCGAGTCGGTGATGCTGTCGCTGCTCGGCGGCGTGACCGGTGTCGGGCTCGGCATCGCGGTGACCTTGTCGTACGCCTTCTACCGCAGCTGGCCGCCGGTGCTGCCGACCTCGGCACTGGCCGGCGGGGTGGCGGCGGCGATCCTGGTCGGCGCCATCGCCGGGGTCTACCCGGCCCGGCGGGCGGCCAGGCTCGCCCCCACGGAGGCGTTCGCCACCGGCTGACGACAACGCACCCCGCAGTACGACGAGGGCAGGAATACCCGCCGGTATTCCTGCCCTCGCGGCGTATTCCGGACAGCATACTGACGACACAATGGTGCTCTACTGGAGCCGCGCTGAAGCACAAATCGACCCGCCTTGTCCGCCCTCGCCGGCTGTGTGATCCTGATCCGGCGGGAATGCAATACCGAAAGCGTTCCGGGGGACCGCGGTGAATGCTGTTCACCGTGAATTCGAGCGAGGGGTGGCGGTCGGATGAGCCTGCGCAAGGACGAGCTGCACGCGTGCGTGTCCGACCCGGTGCTGGACACGATGAACTTCCTCAACGAGGTCACGATGCGGTACCCGGACGCGATCTCGTTCGCTCCGGGCCGGCCGTACGACGGGTCGTTCGACCCCGACCAGGTGGTCAAGCACATCCGCCGGTACCTCGACCACCTCGCGGACCGGGGGAACTCGCCGCGGCAGATCCGCGACCTGCTCTACCAGTACGGTCCGACCGCCGGGCAGATCCGCGAGCTGGTCGCCGCCTCGCTGCGCGACGACGAGAACGTCGACGTCCCGCCGGAGTCGGTCGTCGTCACGGTCGGCAGCCAGGAGGCGATGCTGCTGGTGCTGCGCGCGCTGATGGCCGGCCCGGACGACGTGCTGCTGGTGGCGAGCCCGTGCTACGTGGGGATCACCGGCGCCGCGCGGCTGCTCGACGTCGCGATGAGCACGGTGGACGAGCGCGACGACGGCCTGTCCTGTGCCGACGTGGAGGCAGCGCTCGCCGCCGAACGCGCGCGCGGCCGGCGCCCGCGCGCACTGTACGTCGTCCCCGACCACTCCAACCCCTCCGGTACGACGATGCCGGTGCCGACCCGGATCGAGCTGCTGGCGCTGGCCGAGCGGCACGGCCTGCTGATCATCGAGGACAGCCCGTACCGGCTGGTCAGCCCGGGCTCGCCGCTGCCCACGCTGAAGTCCCTCGACCGCACCCGTACGGTCGTCCACCTCGGCTCGTACTCCAAGACGGTCTTCCCGGGCGCCCGGGTCGGCTTCGCCATCGCCGACCAGCCGGTCGTCGACGAGTCCGGCCGCACGAGCCTGCTCGC
>DASXRB010000525.1:0-4608 GCA_036506875.1 Kribbellaceae bacterium
GACGATCACCGGCGTCCTGATCGGGCTCGGGGTGCTCGGCACCTTCCCGACCTTCTTCGACCTGTTCGCCGACTGAACGGAGAACACGGCCGCCGACAACCGAACAGGAGACAGCTATGCAGCCGCAGACCGACGAGGGCATGCACGAGGGCTGGAGCGTCATGGTCATCGGCCGGTGGATCCGCGCCTGGTGAGCGGATGGGCCCGGTCATCGACGCCGAGCGGTACGACGCGGTGGTCTTCGACCTGGACGGGGTCGTCACCGACACCGCGTCGGTGCACCGCGCCGCCTGGCGGCGGATGCTCGAAGAGCTGCTCGGGCCGGGCGAGTTCTCCGACGAGGACTACTTCCGCTACGTCGACGGCCGGCCGCGGCACGACGGCCTGACCGCCTTCCTCGCGTCACGCGGTCTCCGGCTGCCGCCGGAGCGGATCCGCGAGCTCGCGGACCGCAAGGACGCGTACTTCCTCGAGGCGCTACAGCACGACGGAGTGCGCGCCTTCCCCGGCACGGTGGCGCTGCTGGACCGGCTCGCGGAGGCCGGGATCGCGGTCGCGGTGATCTCGTCCAGCCGCCACTGCACCGAGGTGCTGGCCGCGGCCGGGCTGGCGGACCGCTTCGGCACGGTCGTCGACGGCGTGGTCGCGGCTGAGCTGGGCCTGCCGGGCAAACCCGACCCGGCGGTGTTCCTGCTGGCCGCGCACCGGCTCGGTGCCCAGCCGCGGCGCACCGTCGTGGTGGAGGACGCGCTGGCCGGGGTCGAGGCCGGCAGGGCCGGCGGGTTCGGGCTGGTGATCGGCGTGGACCGCACCGGGCAGGCCGTCGACCTGACCGCGCACGGCGCGGACGTCGTGGTCGCCGATCTCGGCGAGGTACAGGTACGACGGGCGGACAAGGCGTGAGCTGGCTGCTGACCTTCGACGGGTACGACCCCGATGACGAGAAGCGCCGGGAGGCGCTGTGCACGGTCGGGAACGGGTACCTCGCCACGCGCGGGGCCTGGCCGGGCTGTCCGGCGGACGCCGTCCACGCACCGGGCACCTATTTGGCCGGCTGCTACAACCGTCTGACCGACGAGGTCGGCGGCGAGACCGTCGAGAACGAGAGCCTGGTCAACCTGCCGGACTGGCTGCCGCTGTCGGTCGCGGTCGGCGACGGCGACTGGCTGGGCCCGGAGACCGCCGAGCTGCTCGCGCACCAGCTCGAGCTGGACCTGCGCCGGGGCGTGCTGACCCGGCGGTTCCGGCTGCGCGCGCCCGGCGGCGAGGTGGTCGCGGGGGTGGAGCGGCGGTTCGTGAGCATGGCCGAGCCGCACCTGGCCGGGCTGGCGCTGACCGTGGTCGCCGAGGGCTGGTCGGGCCGGCTGCGGGTCCGGTCCGCGATCGACGGCTCGGTCCGCAACAGCGGGGTCGAGCGCTACCAGGCGCTGTCCTCGCGGCACCTGGCCGACGTGGTCCCGGAGGCCCGGGCCGGCGGCCTCGCGCTGCTGACCGCGCGCACCTCGCAGTCGTGGACCAGGATCGGCGTCGCGACCCGGACGACCGCGACCGCCGGCGGGACGTCGTACGACGACTGGCGGCCGGCCGGTGGCCCTCTCGAGGCGGGGCACGAGCTGGCGGTGGATGTGCGAGCCGGTGACGTGGTGGCGGTGCACAAGACCGCCGCGGTCTTCAGCTCGCGCGACGCCGCGATCTCCGAGCCGGGCGCGGCCGCCGTCGAGGCGGCCGGCGCGGAGTTCGAGGAGGCGCTCGCCCGGCACGTGCTGGCCTGGTCGCAGCTGTGGCGCCGGTTCGACCTGGACCTGTCGGGCAGCGGGGACGGGACACTGGCGGCGGTCCGGCTGAACACGTTCCACCTGCTGCAGTCGGTGTCGCCGCACACGGCCGGCGTCGACGCCGGGGTGCCGGCGCGCGGCCTGCACGGCGAGGCCTACCGCGGGCACATCTTCTGGGACGAGCTGTTCGTGTTCCCGGTGCTGACGCTGCGGATGCCCGCGCTGACCCGCGCGCTGCTGCTGTACCGCTGCCGGCGGCTGCCCGCCGCGCGCGCCGCCGCCCGGGCCGCGGGCCACGCCGGCGCGATGTACCCCTGGCAGTCCGGCAGCGACGGCCGCGAGGAGAGCCAGCGCCGGCACCTGAACCCGCTGTCCGGCCGGTGGTTGCCGGACGCAACGAACCTGCAGCGGCACGTCGGGATCGCGGTCGCCTACACCATGTGGCAGTACGTGCGGGCCACCGGCGACACCGACTTCCTGATCGACCACGCCGCCGAGGTGATCGTCGAGGTGGCGCGGTACTTCGCCTCCCTCGCGTCGTACGACGAGGGGCTGGACCGGTTCCGCATCCGCGGCGTGGTCGGGCCGGACGAGTTCCACACCGGCTACCCGGACGCGCCGTACGACGGGATCGACGACAACGCATACACGAACGTGATGGCGGTCTGGGTGCTGCGCCGCGCGGCCGAGGCGCTCGCGGCGCTGCCCGCCTGGCGGCGCACCGACCTGACCGAGTCGCTTGGGCTGCGGCCGGAGGAGCCGGGCGAGTGGGAGACGATCTGCGGCCGGATGCACGTGCCGTTCCACGACGGCGTGATCAGCCAGTTCGAGGGGTACGGCGAGCTGGCGGAGCTGGACTGGGAGCGGTATCGGCGCGAGCACGGCGACATCCGCCGGCTGGACCGGATCCTCGAGGCCGAGGGTCGCTCGGTGATGGCATACCAGGTCTCCAAGCAGGCGGACGTGCTGATGCTGCTCTATCTGCTGTCGCCGGCCGAGGTGTGCGGGCTGCTGCGTGGGCTCGGGTACGACGCGGACGACGACCTGCTGCGGCGCACCGTGCGGTACTACCTGGACCGGACCTCGCACGGCTCCACGCTGAGCGCGCTGGTGCACGCGTGGGGGCTGGCGACGCTCGACCACGGCCAGGCGCTGCGGTTCCTGGACCAGACGCTGCGCAGCGACACCGGTGAGGCCGGCATGCACGGCGGCACCACCGCGGAGGGCATCCACCTGGCCGCGATGGCCGGCAGCGTCGACCTGCTGCAACGCCGCTTCACCGGCCTCGAGATCGACGGCGACGAGGCGCTGCGGTTCGCCCCGGCGTGGCCGCGCGAGCTCGGCGAGCTCACCATGACCCTGCGCTACCGCCACCACCGCCTCACGGTCCGGGTCTCCGCGGACACCGTCGACGTGCGCTCCGACCCGGGCGTGGCGGCTCCCGTCCGGCTCTGCTGCGGCCGCCGGACCGCGCTGCTGCACCCCGGCGACTCGGTTGCCTTCGGCAACGTCGAGGGCTAGGTCAGCGGTGGCCCGTGCGGCCGGCGGCCGTGACGGAGACGGTGAGGGCCGGGTGGCCCGGGCGCAGGACGGCGACGCGGTCGGCGACGCCGGTGACCTCGTCCAGGTCGTGGGCGGACAGCACCACGGTGCCGCCGCGCATCGCGACGTCGCGCAGCATCGCGTAGACCTCGTCGCGCACGGTGTGGTCCAGGCCCGCCATCGGCTCGTCCAGCACGACCAGCTCCGGGTCGTGCATCAGAGCCTGGACGACGCCCAGCGCGCGCAGGCAGCCGGTGGACAGCTCGGTGACCGGCCGGTTCAGGTCGAGCCCGAGCCGGGCGGCCAGCTTCTCGCCGTACTCGAGGTCGCAGCCGCGGACCGCGGCGCACAGCCACAGGGTGTCGCGACCGGTCAGGGTGCCGAGCGGCTCCAGCTCACCGACCAGCGAGCCGATCCGGCCGCGCAGCCGGTCCGCGTGCTGCCGCGGATCGAGCCCGTGCACCCGCACCGAGCCGGTCGCCGGGCGGAGCTCGCCGAGCAGCACCCGCAGCGCGGTGGACTTGCCGGCGCCGTTCGGCCCGACGAGCGCGAACACCTCGCCGGCGCGGATGTCCAGGTCCAGGGCAGTGACACCGCACCGCCCGGCGTACCGTGCCGACAGCCCGCGAGCGGCGATCGCCGGGACCTGCGTGGTCTCACTGCCGAACTGCTCGATCGTGCTCATCGGGGCTCCTCGGTCACGGTTGTCGCTTCTGAGTCTGCGTTCGCGGGTGTGACGTGGACCACGGACCTGTGGCCCCGTCTGGTATGGCCGACCGTCCCGAAGCATCCCGTCGCGGTCGGGACCAACAGCCCTCCCGGTCCGGGACCGCGCACGCGAGGGTCGATATCAGCGGAACCCACCGAGGAGGGAAACCATGACGTCACAGACCGGCCCGATCGTCGTCGGGTACGACGGATCGCCGCCGAGCCGGCAGGCGCTGCGCTGGGCCGCCGCCCAGGCCGTGCGCGAGCACGCACCGCTGCGGATCGTGCAGATCCTGGATGTCTACGTGTCGATGCGGCCGGCGCCGGGAGCGGTCGTGCCGCCGGAGAGCTTCGAGGGCTACGTCGAGCAGGGACTCGAGGAGGTTGCCGACGGCATCAGAGCGGAGCACCCGGGGCTGGACGTGAGCACCGAGCTGTTCGGGGAGAGCCCGTCGCCGGTGCTGGTCGCCGAGTCCGAGGGCGCCCGGATGCTGGTGCTCGGCACCCGCGGGCACGGCGGCTGGGCCGGGCTACTGCTCGGTTCGGTGGCGGTGCAGGTCGCGGCGCACGCGTCCTGCCCGGT
>DASXRB010000526.1:0-3378 GCA_036506875.1 Kribbellaceae bacterium
TGAGTGCCGCCTTGATCGCGACGACCACCGACCGGAACGCCATCGCGATGACGAGGAACAGGATGCCCACGACGAACAGCAGGAAGTAGGGCAGCCGGTCGGACATCTTGGTCGCGATGTCCTCGTTCGCGGCGGTCGATCCGCCGACGTACGCGTTGGCTTGTGTGCCTGCCAGCGCCGCCGGGATGACGTCGTCTCGCAGGTCGTGCACGAGCTGCGCCGTCACGTCCGGGCCGTTGCTCTGGTCGACCACGACGAGCAGCGGGCCGTTCATCCCCGGGCCGAATGCGTCCGACATGAGGTCGTAGGCCTTGCGCTGCGTGGTCGACGACGGTGCGGTGCCGGAGTCGGCCGTGCCGAGGCTGATGGACAGCACGGGGATCGCCATGGTCGCCAGTGCAGCGAGGACGGCCACGAGGACGGTCTTGGGCCGCCGCTCGGCGATGCTCGCGATGCGAGCGACGAGGCCTTGGTGCGATGCCCCCGACCGAGTGCGGACGAACGGCAGCCGCCACCGGTCGATCCGGTGCCCGACCATCGCCAGGACGGCCGGGAGCAGGGTGACGGCGGTGCACACGGCGACGATCACGGCGATCGCGCTGCCGTAACCCATGAGCGCGACGAACGGGATGCCGACGAGTGCCAGACCGGAGATCGAGATGGCGACCGTGGTGCCGGCGAAGATGACCGCGCGTCCGGCCGTCGATCCCGCGGTGACCGCCGCCTCGAGCGGTGAGTGACCCCTTCGCGAGTTCCTGGCGGAATCGCGTCACGATGAACAGCGCGTAGTCGATCGCGACTCCCAGACCGATCATCATGGCGAGGATCGGCGTGATCGTATGGAAGTCGAAGAACGCGGCCGCGATCATCAACAGCGACATGCCGGTGCCGATGGACACGAGGGCGACGACGATCGGCACGGCCATGGCGACGACGGTTCCCAGCACCAGCAGCCGACGGCGGCCGCGAAGCCGAGCTTCTCGGAGGTCCCGGACTCGACCTGCTTGGCGTCGATGACCGGGCCGCCGAGCTCGACCTCGACGGGCGAGTCCGTCGCGGACTTCACGTCGTCCTGGATCGCGTCGATCTGGGTGGTGTCGAGCTGACTCGCCTTCTTGTCGAACTGGACGTTCAGGAAGCCGATGTGACCGTCTTCGCTGAGCGCGCCGTTGCGACCTGCGTACGGGTCGCCGACGTCGGTCACGCCGGGGACGCCACGCGCCGCCTCGGTCGCCTCGGCCACGGCGTCGCGACCGACCTGGTCGGTGAGCGGGGTGTCGGAGGAGAAGACGATGCGCGCGGCATCGCCGGAGATCGCCGGGAACTTCTGCTCGAGCAGATCGTTGGCCTGCTGCGCCTCGGAGCCCGGGATGCTCGAGGCTGCGGCCCACGAGCATGCCTACAGGCTATGAGCCAGGTACGTGGTAGGTAAGCGAGCCCGGCCATCAGCCGAGCCGGTAGACCCGCCGGGCGTTGTCGCCCGCGATCATCCGCGCGAACCGCATCGCGTCGTCCGTGGTGAGCGCATCCTCCGCGAGCCAGCCCTCGAGCACCCTGCCGAGCGCCCGCCGGAACAGCACCGCCCCGAGGTGGTGCAGTTCCGCCAGCCCGAACCCGTCCGAGGCGTACAGCAGGGAGCCGAACGGCGCGAGCTCGAGGGTCTCGGCGAGCACCGCGGCCGCCCGGGGACCGACGTGGTTGACCGCCAGGCTCACGTCGAGCATCACGTGGGGAAACACGTTCGCCAGGTACGCGGCCTGCCGATGGTACGGGTAGCAGTGCAGCAGCACCACCGGCGCCGCGACGCTCGGGAGCGCACGCAGGAACGGCGTCAGCAGCGACGGATCGGACCGGTGCAGGGTGAGATCGGGGTCGCCGTACCCGGTGTGCACCTGGACCGGGAGTCCCAGCGGCACGCAGGAATGGACGACGTGGGCCACGAGCGTCGGGTCGTCGAGCCGGTACCTGCCGGTCCGCTCGCACGCGGCCAGCCATCGGCCCGCGGCGCGTTGCACCTCCCACCGGGAGGGTGTGGTCGCGGGCAGGTCGAGCCCCACCCGATAGGCGGCGATGGTCTTGAACGCGACGGACCGGGATGCACGTTCCGCCAGGGCCTCCGCGAGCGCGGTGCCGAACTCGGCCGCGCCCACTCCGCTGGCGGCCAGCTCCTCCGCCACCGACTCCGCCCGCGTCACCTGGTGCACCCGCGCCCCCGCGAGCTCGGCCAGCTCGGGCAGGTCGCACAAACCCGGACGGCGCAGGCCGGTGTCGACCAGCAGGTCGCCGGCGCCGCAGGCCCGCAGCAGCCTCCTCGTGCTCTCCTCGGGCCCCAGAGCCGCCCTGCGTGCCAGGTAAGCGCCGGGCTCGGCGTGCGAACCCAGGCCGAGCACCGGTGCGCACCACCGGCGCACAGCGAGACCGACCTGCGAGTCGAACTCGCTCGTGCCCTCGGGGCCGCGCTCGTGGGCCTCGGTGAGCAGCAGCTCGAACTCGCTGCGATCCAGCGGGTCGACCACGACGGTGTGACAGTGGTGGTCGACCAGCGGGACAGCCGCGAGCTCGTCCGCGATGCCCATCGCTAGTAGCGCCACCGGGTCGCGGCGACGACCTGCTCCGGGGTGGAATCGGCGAACAGAACGATCTCCGCCCGCCGTACGGCGGTGAAGGCGTCGTACAGCCATGCCCCCATCGCCTCCTTCAGCAGGTCGCTCTTCTCCAGGCTCGCCAGGGTCGCCTCCGGGGAGTCCGGCAGCCGCTCCACGCCGAGCCGCGCCAGCTCGGCCGGATCCACTGCGGCCGGGTCGCCGGTCACCTCCGGGGGCAGCCGCAGCCCTCCGTCCACGGACTCCAGGAGGACGGCGAGCACCGCGCCCACCACGAGGTAGGGGTTGGCGCTGGCGTCGAAGCACTTCATCTCGACGTTGGCTGCCGTCGGAGTCTCACCGGTCGACCCGGTCACGAGCCGGAGCGCGGCCTCGCGGTTCTCCCGGCCCCAGCAGCGGTAGACCCCGGCCCAGTGCGAGGGCACCAGCCGCACGTGGCTGGCGACGCTCGGCGCGCCGACTCCGCAGAGTGCCGGCAGCGCCTCGAGTACGCCGGCCAGGAACGACTCCCCCGCCGCGGTCATGCCATAGGGACCGGGCCCGCCGGCCAGCAGGTTGCCGTCGCGCCGCACGGACAGGTGCAGGTGCTGGCCGTTGCCGACCAGCCCCGCCACAACGGCGGGCGCGAACGAAGCGGCCAGGCCGTGCTGCCGGGACACCGCCCGAATGGTCTCGCGGACCAGAAGCACATGGTCGGCCGCACCCACCGGGTCCAGCGGTGCGGTCGACACCTCGAACTGCCCGGCGGCGTACTCCGGGTGCAGCTGGAGGATCT
>DASXRB010000527.1:0-14057 GCA_036506875.1 Kribbellaceae bacterium
CAGGTGGTGGCCGACGTACCGGAGGCGGTCGCGACACTCGACCCGGTGCGGCCGCTGACCTGGATCAGCGGCCCGTCGGCGACCAGCGACATCGAGCTCCAGCGCGTCGAAGGCGTGCACGGACCACGGACCCTCGTCGTACTGCTGGTGTCCTGACGAGCCTCCCGGGAAACGTCGTCGTCGCCCGGCGGCAGCGAGGTTTCCCGACACCGCGCGAGCAGCTCGTCGAGCCGGTCGGCATCGTTCACGGGCACTCCCCTGTGACGACACGGTTCCGAGCAGTGTGCCAGCGGGCGGGGTCGCGAGCCTACGCTCCAGTACGACGACCGCTCCGTCCCCGGGCGGTGAGCGGTGCCGCCGGGGACGGAGCGGTGGTCCGAGGGGCCCGATGATCGGCGACACGCCGGGTCAGAAGGGCCCGATGAACGGTTTATGGGGTTTCGGTGAGGATCCAGCGCTGGTTGGTACCGCCGTGGCAGGTCCACTGGATCAGCTGGGTCCCGGTGGCGGTGGACGAGCCGGGCACGTCGAGGCAGAGGCCGCTGCGGACCGAGGTGAGGGTGTACGAGCCGTCCGCGGTCTGGGTGAACTTCCAGGCCTGGTTGGTGCCGCCGTGGCAGCCCCACTGGATGATCGTCGCACCGGCCGTGGTGCTGCCGCCGTTGACGTCCATGCACTTGCCGCTGTGGGTCGCGGCCAGGCTGAACCCGCCGTTGGAGTCGGCGAGCTTCCACTTCTCCGCACCACCGCCGGTCGCCGTACCCTGCACGACCTTGGCACCGTCCGCCGTGCTCGCCTGGTCGACCTGCACGACGAGCCCGCTGCTGACGCTCTTCAGCGTGTAGGTGTGACCGGCTGCCGGGCCCGGGGTGGTGGTGTCGGGCAGCAGCTGGGACGCCGGGACGATCTGCTGCGCGGTGTTCGGGCTGGTCCAGATCAGCTTCATCACCGCGGCGCCGCCCTGCTCGGTCTGCTCCAGCTCGATCGCGTAACGCCGGCCCGCGGTCAGCGTGATCGTGCCCTTGTCGACCGTGCCGGCATGCGGCGTGGTGTTGCCGATCACCAGCTGGTTGTCGATCCACAGCCGGACGGTGTCGTCGGACACGGTCGTGAAGGTGTACGTCTCGGAGAACCGCGGCACCAGTGTGCCGGTCCAGCGCGACGAGAACGCGTCGGACCCGATCGAGGCGTCCGGCGAGCCGGTGTAGCGCCAGTTGTAGTTCACGCCGGCGTCGGTGCGGGTCACCGCCGGCGTACCGCTGAAGGTCGTGTTCGGCCAGAACTGCGCGCTCAGCCCGGTGCCGCCCGGTGAGGCGGCCGGCGCCGGCGGGCTCACGGTCAGCTCGATCACGGTCGCGATCGCGGACACCGCGTTGCCGGACGGGGTGATGCTGATCGTATTCCCGGACCGCGTCGCGGTGACGCTCTGCGTGCTGCCGAGCACCCGAGCGCTGGTGACGCCGAACGACGACAACGCGTTCAGCGTCAGGGTGTTCCCGGCACCGGGCCAGTTGAACACCGACGCGTACAGCTTGTCGCCGGCCCGGCTCACCGAGCCCCAGGACGGTTCGGACACCAGGCCCGGCGTGCGGGCGCCGTAGACCGCAGCGCCCTGGCCGTTGGCGTTCAGCCAGTCCCCCATCCCGTGCAGCCGGTCCACCGAGGCCTGTGGCACCGTGCCGTTCTTGTCCGGCCCGACGTTGAGCAGGAAGTTGCCGCTGCGGCCGGCGATCGAGACCAGCTTGCGGGTCAGGTCGGTGGTCGACTTCCAGTTCGTGTCGTACGACGCGAAGCCCCAGTGGTCGTTGATCGTCATGCAGGACTCCCACAGCTGGCCGTCCACCGGTGCCGACGGGATCTCCTGCTCCGGCGTGCCGTGGTCGCCGTCGACCACGGTGCCCTTGCCGACCCGGTTGTTGATGACCAGGTTCGGGTCGAGGTCACGCAGGTACGCCTCCAGCTCCTCGCCGTCGCGATGCGTCCACGGGTTGTACGGGTTGGTGGTGTCCCACTGGCCGTCGAACCAGAGCACCGCGGGGTGGTAGTTGTCGATCAGCTCCTTGAGCTGCGCGTACATCCGGGTCTTGTACTTGCCGAACGTCGCCGGGTCCGGGAAGTCCGGATCGTGCCAGTCCCAGATCGAGTAGTAGACGCCGAACTTGACCCCGTGCCGGTCCGATGCCGCCTTGAGCTCGGCGAGGATGTCGCGGCTGGTGTCGAACGACGAGTGGTCGCGCAGGTTCCAGGTGTTCTGCTTCGTGGGCCACATCGCGTAGCCCTCGTGGTGCTTGGCAGTGATCACGATGTACTTCTGGCCGGCCGCGGCCGCGTCCGACGCGATCTTCTCCGCGTCGAACGACGCCGGGTTGAATCCGGCCGCGATCTGCTCGTACGTCGCCTTCGGGATGCCGCAGTCGCGCTGGATCCACTCCGCGCTGCGGCAGATCGTGCCGTCGGTGCGGGTGTACTGCCCCTGCAACTGGGAGTACGCGCCGAAGTGGATGAACTGCCCGAACCGGGCGTCGCGCCACCACTGCGTACGGGACGCGGTGAACGGGTCGTCGGTCGCGTAGTTGGTGCCGGGACCGGACGGCGCGGTCGATGTGCCGGCGACGGCGAGCGGGGCGGGGCCGCCGAACAGTGTCGTGACGGCTAACAGGGTGATGGCCAGGCGGGCGGATCTGATGCTCATGACTCCTCCGTGGGCGGGTCGGCAGGCCTGAGTAACCACGGATCGTAGAGACCAAGAGATCGGATGTAAATGCCCAGAGTGGCCATTCAGTGCCGCCCGGTGTCGTCAAGAGGGCCGATTGATCGGATATCTAACACGTCAGGCAGTGATCGCACACGCCGAATGATCGGGTGGGGTCACTCGGCGAGCAGGGACCACGTCCGGACGGAGGAACGGAGGCGGAGGACGGCGGCAGGCGCGACGTCGATCCGCCAGAACGACTCGGGCGGCGCGCCGAGGGCCCGGACGACGGCAGCCCGGATGACCGTCGCGTGGGTGACCGCGACCACGACGGTCCGACGGTCAGCGAACCCGGCGAGCCAGTCTCCGACCCGGGACAGCAGCGCGGTCAGACTCTCGCCGCCGTGGGGCGCGGCGTCCGGTTCCGACAGCCAGCGGTGCACGCCCTCGGGGTCCGCCGCGGCGACCTCGTCGAACCGGCGGCCGGTCCAGGCGCCGTAGTCGCAGTCGGCCAGCGCCGGCTCGGTCCGGACCGCGAGCCCGGCGGCGCCGAACGGCGCGGCGGTCTGCGCACACGCCGGCGCCGGTCCGGCCAGCACCTCGTCCGCGGTCACGAACTCGTTGCCACCGGCAACCAGCTGTTCGGCGGCCCGGAGTCCCGCCGGGTCGAGGCCGGCCGTACCGCCGAACACGGCCTGACGCAGCGACGCGTTCAGGCCGTGTGCGACGAGCAGCAGCCGGGTCACCGGCGGAACGTCGTACCCATAGGTCTCAGGCCGCGGCCGCGGCGGGCTCGGTCGCCCGCACGCGGTGCGGCAGCTCCAGGGCCGCGGCGTAGCCGAAGCCGATCAGCGACCACAGCACCGCCTGGGTGCCGAGCGAGGCGAACCGGAACCGCCACAGCAGCACCGCGGGGAAGTCGCCCGGGACCTCGTTGATCGCGGGCAGCAGCAGGTAGGCCGCGACGACCGTCACCACGAACGCCGCCGCGCCGGCCGCCAGCGGCAGCCAGTCAGGCCGGGCCGGGACGCGGTGCGCGACCCAGGCCGCGAGCCACACCGCGAGGACCCCGATCACCAGCATCAGCAGATAGGTCACGGTCCGCTTGGTGATGGTGTCCGGGTTGCCGACCGCGGGCGGGTTCGGTGGGTACTTCAGGAACGGTACGACGACGACCGCGACGAAACCGGCGGCGGCCATCCGGAGCACGGCGTACGAGTCGCTCGAGGTGCGGATCCGCCTTCTCAGGAAGGCGAAAGCGGTCGCGAAGACGCCGCCGACGGCGAGACCGTACAGGCTGGTCGCGAGGAACAGGCCGGCACGCTGGCCGTCCCGGCTGACCAGGGGCTTCTCCTCCGGCTCGGCGGGTGTCGCCGCTCCGGTGGAGTCATGGGTGTGCGCGGCTCCGCCGGCCTCCTCGATCGCGATCGCGGCGTCGATGTGCGGCTCGCCCATCACGTACGCGAACGTCCCGGCCAGCAGGCCGGCGAAGAGTCCGACGATCAAACCGCGCAGCAAGAGGGAACCGAAGCTACGCATGGTCGTGCCCGCCGCTCAGTGGCACGGCACGCCGAGCAGGTGCCGCCCGTCGTGCATCAGCTCGTGCAGGTACATGCCGGAGCGCGAGACCGCGCCCTGGTCGAACGCGACCAGGTAGGCGACCATCAGCAGCGCGCCGATGGTGAACATGGCGATCGTGAGCAGCCGCGGCGTGAGTGCCGGAAGCGACACTGACTGGGCGGCCGGGCGAGCAGACATCTGAGTACCTCCTGGGGAGAAGCGCGTCCCCAATAGAAAGGCTGCGGGTACCCGAGCGTCCTGACTCGCGAGCTGGTGGCTCGCTCACAGTGGCGCGGCCGTGCCGGACTCTCACCGGCTTCCCTCTTGGCACCGCAGATGGCCCCTGAACGCTATCGGCCCGGCCGGAGGGGGTCAACGTGAGGAGCGTCGCCCCGCCGGTACGCGCGGCACCACCTCGCGAAGCATCGTGACGAGCAGCTGGGTGAGGTTCAGGTGCAGGTCGTCGCGGGTGAGCGTGCCGCGGGTGATCCACTCCCGGCCGCCGGCCTTGATCAGGCCGCCGAACATCCGGACCATCGCGTGCAGCCGCTCGTCAGCGGTGTCCAGGCCCATCGCCTCGACCACCCAGTCCGCGGCCCGGTCGTCGGCCTCGGCCAGGATCTGCTCCACCTCGGGGTCGCCCCCGACGCCCTCGGCGCCGACCGCGGCCAGCCAGGTCCGGCCGTGCCGCGAGATCAGGTCGAGGAAGTGGTCCACCACGGCGGCCGCCCGGACCTCCACCGAGCCCTGCGGGACCTGGTCCGGCGTGAGCGGCGCGATCATCACCAGCTGCCGCATCACCTCGAGGTACAGCTCGCGCTTGTTGCCGAAGTAGTGGTTGATCAGCCCGCGGGCGACACCGGCCCGTTCGGCGAGCTCGATCGTGGACACCATCGGGTACGGCTTCTCGCCGAACAGCTCGATGGCGGCGGCGAGGATCTGCCGCCGGCGCTCGTCCGGCTCCAGCCGCCGGCGCCGGGTGATCACGGGCGAGGTCACGGATCCACTCTCGCAGAGCCGGGCCTCAGCCCGGCAGGTCGTCGGGCAGATCCGCCGGCACGATCCCGGGGAACACCGGCGGCCGCCGCTCCAGGAACGACGCCACTCCCTCGACCGCGTCCGGGCTGGCGGCCAGCCCGGCGATGAGCCGGGAGTCCAGCCGCTGCACCGGCAGCGGCGATTCCTGCTGACCGGCGCGGTACAGCATCCGCCGGATCACCGCGACCGACACGGGTGCCGTGTTCGCCGCGATGTCGCGGGCCAGCTCGTAGGCCCGGTCCAGCAGCTCCTCGCGCTCGTACACGCGCGTCACCAGGCCGGCCTCGAGCGCCTCGGCGGCGTCGAAGAGCCTGCCACTGACCATCCAGTCCAGCGCCCGGCCGAGCCCGACCAGCCGCGGCAGGAACCACGTCGACGCACCCTCGGGGTAGATCCCCCGCCGCGAGAACACGAACCCGAACCGCGCGTCGCTGCTGGCCAGCCGGTAGTCCGCGGACAACGTGATCGTGATCCCCGCCCCGACCGCAGCGCCCTGGATCACCGCGATCACCGGCTTGTCCATCGCGAAGACCCGCAGCGAGCACCGCCCGGCCGGCTCGTTCCACTCCGGGGCCGCCGCGGCGCCGCCCTCGGTCACGTCGAACCCGCCGCCGGACAGGTCGGCGCCGACACAGAAGTCCTTCCCCTCAGCCGCCAGTACGACGACCCGCACACTCTCGTCCCGGTCAGCCGTGTCGAAGGCGTCGTGCAGCTCGTCGGCCATCGTGAGCGTGTACCCGTTGCGCGCCTGCGGCCGGTTCAGCGTGACGGTCGCGATCCCGTCCGCCACCTCATACCCGATCTCGCCGTACGACGCCATCCCGCACTCCCTTCGCTCGCCCACGATGAGTCTGCCGCGCGAAAACGCGTCGAGCAGGTCGCGGCACCGGACGTACCCTGGCTGGATGCCGTCCCCTTCGCACCTGCTGGCGTTCAGCCTGGCCGCCCTGGTGATCATCGTGATCCCCGGGCCGAGCGTGTTGTTCACCGTGGGCCGGGCGCTGTCGTACGGGCGGCGCGAGGCGCTGCTGACCGTGCTGGGCAACGGGCTCGGCGCCACCGTGGTCGCCGCGGCGGTCGCGGTCGGGCTCGGCGCGGTGATCGCGGCATCGGCGGCCGTGCTGACGGTGATCAAGCTCGCCGGTGCGTCGTACCTGATCTATCTCGGCGTGCGCGCCTTCCGGGAGCGCCGGTCGCTCGTGCAGGCACTGGCCGTCCGGCCGGAGCCGGCGCGCTCCAAGAGGGTGCTCCGGCAGGGGTTCATGGTCGGGCTGACGAACCCCAAGACCGCGGTGTTCTTCGCCGCGGTGCTGCCGCAGTTCACCGACCCGGCGGCCGGACCGCTGGCCGTGCAGACACTGGTGTTCGCGGCGATCTTCCTGCCGCTGGCGATCATCAGCGACAGCACCTGGGCACTGCTCGCGGGCGCGGCCCGGTCCTGGTTCGCGCGGTCGCCGCGGCGGCTGGAGCTAATCGGCGGCACCGGTGGGCTGATGATCATCGGCCTCGGCGCCACCGTCGCCGTCACCGGCACGGCCGAATAGTTACGCCACGGCCGCCAGCACGATCGCGACCAGCGGCAGCACCGCCTGCGTCGCGCCGGCGCGCAGCATCCGCCGGTCGGTCGCGACCAGTACGACGCCCGCCAGGACCATCGACCCGCAGGCGAACAGGGCCACCGCCGTACCCCGGTCGCCACCCCACACCACACCGCCGATCGCGCCGAGCGCCAGGAACAGGTTGTAGAACCCCTGGTTCAACGCCCAGGGCCGGACCGTCTCCGCATCTGCCTGGGACCGCACGAGGAAGCGTCGCCAGACCTGTGGGCGCGAGAAGAGCACGCTCTCCATCGTGAAGATCAGCAGGTGCAGCGCACCGGCCAGGACGACGAAGACCTGGGTTGCGGGAGCCATCCCCGGAGCGTAGTGCTCCGGGCGCCCGCGCGCTCACCGGCCCGGCTGTCAGGGACGGCGCGCTGAGCGCCGGCCGCCCCCGCGACGCCGGCCGCTGCCGCGATGGCCACGCCCGGCACCGGCGCCGCTCGAACGGGGTGAGCGACCGCCGGGCGACGCGCTCGGCAACGCGGTCACCGGCATCGCCTCGACGGCGACGAAAATGCGCTCACCCGGAGCCAGCTCGGTCAGCATCGGGTCACCTGCGCGCAGCCGCGTGATGGTCGGTGCGATCCCGGCCTTGCGGGTCAGGTCGCGCACGTCGCGGACCTGGTCGTCGGTCATCAAGGTGACGACGGTGCCGCTGGCACCGGCCCGGGCGGTCCGGCCGGAACGGTGCAGGTACGCCTTGTGCTCGACCGGCGGGTCGGCGTGGATCACCAGCGCGACGTCGTCGACGTGGATGCCGCGGGCGGCGATGTCGGTGGCGACCAGGGTCGTCGCCGAGCCGCCGGAGAACGCCTCCAGGTTGCGCGTCCGCGCGCCCTGCGAGAGGTTGCCGTGCAGCTCGACCGCCGGTACGCCGGACGCGATCAGCTTGCGGGTCAGCTGCTTCGCCCCGTGCTTGGTGCGGGTGAAGACGAGCGTGCGACCCGGCGCGGCGGCCAGGTCGACCAGCACCGGCAGCCGGGTGTCCGCGGCGACGTGCAGCACGTGGTGTGCGATGGTCTCGACCGGCGAGGTCGCGGGGTCGACGCTGTGCGTCACCGGGTGGTTCATGAACCGCTTCACCAACACGTTGACCCCGGCGTCGAGGGTCGCCGAGAACAGGAGTCGCTGACCACCGATGGGCGTCTTGTCCAGGATGCGTCGTACGACGGGCAGGAAGCCGAGGTCGGCCATGTGGTCGGCCTCGTCCAGAACGGTGACCTCGATCGCGTCGAGTGTGGCGTGACCCGCCTCCATGTGGTCGAGCAGCCGGCCTGGGCAGGCGATCACCAGGTCGACGCCGGCTCGCAGCCGGCTGACCTGCGGTCCGTGGCCGACGCCGCCGAAGATCGTCATCGTGCGCAGCCCGAGGCCCGAGGCGAGCGGTGCCGCCGCCGCCTCGATCTGGGCGGCCAGCTCACGGGTCGGCGCGAGCACCAGCGCGCGCGGCCGGCCGGTGCGTGGGCGTGGGTTGCCGGCGAGCCGGGCGAGAACGGGGATCAGGAACGCGTAGGTTTTGCCCGAGCCGGTGCGGCCGCGGCCGAGCACATCACGGCCGGCCAGCGCGTCGGGCAGCGTCGCGGACTGGATCGGGAAGGGAGTGGTGACGCCGCAGACGGCCAGCGCCTCGACGAGCCGGCCGGGCACGCCGAGCGCGGCGAAGCCGGCGGCGGGACCCTCGGCGGATCTCGTGGTGGGGAATTCGGACATCGGCATGGTGCGGGGGCGGCTTGCCGCCATGGGGGTGCTCCAAAACGTAGGGGGTCGTCCTGCCCGGCGCAGACCTCGTGGTCGCGGCGCGTGGTGGTCGACACAGAGAAGCGGCTCGAGGCAAGACTGGCGAGCCGCGAACTCAGTGTACCCCGGCGGGGATGTCGGTCCCGCCAGCTACCGTGAGGCCACATGAGCTCACGTGATCCGGACGCGTTCCGCGCCGACCCGCCGTACGACGCCGACGAGCGCACCATGCTCGAGGCGTACCTCGACTACCACCGCGGCACACTGCTGTGGAAGACCTCCGGGCTGACCGGCGAGCAGCTGGTCACCAACGCCGTCGGGTCCTCGACGCTCACGCTGCTCGGGCTGGTGCGGCACCTCGCGCTGGTCGAGCGCTGGTGGTTCCGCCAGCAGGCCGCGCAGCAGGACATCGGCGACGTGTACGACCTGAGCCGGAACATGGACGCCGAGTTCGACGAGGCGGACCCGGCCCGGGCCGAGGAGGACTTCGCGATCTACCGCGCCGAGGTGGCGGCGTGCAAGGAGGCGGTGAAGGACCTGCCGCTCGACCACACGTTCCCCAGCCGGAGCCAGAACCCCGAACGCCGCGGCCGGCCGATCACGCTGCGCTGGGTCTACCTGCACATGATCGAGGAGTACGCGCGGCACAACGGCCACGTCGACCTGATCCGCGAGGCGGTCGACGGCCTCACCGGAGAGTGACCTAGGCCCGGATGTCGCGGACCAGCTCGACCAGGTCGTCGACGACGCCGCGCACACCCGGGATACGGGTCAGCCGCAGCAGCCGGTCCGCCATCGGGACCGACCGCCCGACCAGCCGCCGGGTGCGCCGCAGCCCCCGGCTGTCGTCGTGCACCCAGAACATCACCAGGCCCATGTGCGCGAGCCAGAGCAGCTCGGGGAGCTCCCGCCGCAGCTCCGGGCTCACCTTGAGGTCCGAGCCTTCGACCACGTCCCGGAACAGCGAGATGCTCGCCTCCCGGGCCGGCCGGGACTCGGCGCTGAACGGGGACAGCGGGCTCTTCGGCGCGGCCGCGTTCCGGAAGAACCCGCCGGCGAACTCGTGGTACGGCGCGGAGACGACCAGCCAGGCGTCGAACACCGCGGCCAGCCGTCCGGTGAACGTCGTCTCGGTCGCCAGCGCGGGCGCGGCCGCCGCCCGGTGCTGCACCTGCATCTGGTCGTAGAACGCCTGGATCAGGTGCTCCTTGGAGCTGAAGTAGTAGTACGCGTTCCCGACCGACACCCCGGCCTCGGCGGCGATCGCGCGCATCGTCGCCTTGTCGTAGCCCTGCTCGCGGAACAGCCGCAGCGCCGTCGTCAGGATCAGCTCCCGGGTCTGCTCGGACTTGCTGATCCTCGGCTCCGCCACACCGGTCAGGGTAGTCACCTCCGCACCAGGCGCACCCCACGTCGTACCGGACGGCGATCGAACGCACGCCACCCGGCGGCCGCCTCAGTATCCGGCGTGGGTGACGGCCGCCTCGGCGGGCGGAAAGGCAGCCTCGGCCGGGGCCGGGCGCTCGAACCGGCTGCGCCGCCGGATCGCGCCGAACACATACACGTTGAACAGGTGCAGCACGCCGAGCACGAGCAGTACGACGCCGAGCTTGGCGCTCAGCCGCTCGATCATGTCCTGCACGCCGGTGACCGCGTGGCCGCGCACGAACAGCGTCACGAACCCCAGGTTCACCAGGTAGAAGCCGACCACCAGCAGCCGGTTCACCGCCCCGGCCAGCTCTTCGTTGCCCTGGAACACCTCGACCAGGAACAGCCGCCCGTTGTGCGACAACGTCCTGGCCACCCACCAGGTCAGCGGCACCGCGATCGACAGGTACAGCAGATAGCTCACCACGGTCATCGACATGGGCGGATCCCTTCTTGAACACGTTCAAAGTCTGGTCATCCCGACGGTAACACCAACTTTTGAACGCGTTCAACACCCTGCGACGCCCATCACAGCCATCCCAGAGCCGACCGGGGTGCCGCCGTACAGCACCTGGGTGCCGCCGACGGACGGGCCGGTCAGGCCGTAGTCGTCGCCGTTGACGTACCTGAACCGTCAAGCGATTGCCGTGAAGGATTCCCCTGGGAATTCCGGTCGCTACTGGACGCCGGGGATGGAGGCGGCGGGCCAGGGGTTGGGCAGGCAGCCGTGCAGGCCGAGGGTCTGCTGCAGCATGACCGGGGCGAGGCGGCCGGGACCGGGGCACTGCAGGTGGCCGTGGCCGAGGGCGTGCCCGACCTCGTGGTTGATCATGTAGCGCCGGTAGTTCGCCAGGTCCGGCCCGTATGTCGCGGCACCGATCAGCCAGCGCTTCGCGTTCAGCACCACGTACCCACCGTTGCGGCACGACACCTCGCCGCCGGTGTCGAGCGGCGCGCACAGCCGGTCGACCGTGGCCGGTGCGGCCAGCAGGATCCGGTGGCCGGCACCGGACGTGACCCGCTGGAACGTGTACCCCTCGCCGACCCAGCCGCGCTTGTCGCTCAGGGTCGCGTCGACCACGGAGGCCAGCACGGCCGGGTTGACCGGGACGCCCTGCTCGACCTCGACGGTGTAGGTGAACAGCTTCGGCTTCGACGGGACCGGTACCGCCGGCGTCCCGCCGGCGACCACGAACCGCCCGGTGCGCTTCAGCACCGTGGTGCCCGGGGGCTCGGGCCGCACCCGCGCGCGGACCTGCTGCGGGATCGCGACCGGCGTCGGCGTCGTGCGATCGGGCGTGTACGACGTGGTCGGCAGCCACGTACCGCCCGGTGCGTCGTCGATGCCGGCAGGCGTGGTGCTGACGACCGCACGGGGCGGTGCATCGAGGGGCGCGGCGCCCACCGGCGTGGACGGACCGGGGAGCACGGAGTACCCGGCGGCGGTCGCGGCGACGGCGACGAGGCCGGTGGTGGCGATGGCGATCGCGCTGACGCGACCGGGCGGCCGGGGCCGGCTATGCCGGGAGCGTCGACGCCGGCCACCACGGGTCGGCGCCTGGCGGTGGGCGGCGCTCATGGCCGCGATCCTAGCGCCCTGCCGTTACCACTTCGCGACCTGTAGGTGTCACCTGCGCCGCAGTGCCAGCCGGAAGCCTTTCGGCATCAGCGTCAGGCGCTCCGCGACCTCCAGCTCGTACGACGGATCGGCGGTCAGCTCGTACCGCCGCAGGATCGTGCCGAGCACCAGCACCGCCTCGTGCAGCGCGAACTGCCGCCCGATACAGGCACGCTCCCCGGTTCCGAACGGCTTGTAGATATGGGCCGGCCGGGACTTCACCTGCTCGGAGCTGAACCGGTCCGGATCGAACGCGAGCGCGTCCGGGCCCCAGACCGCCGGGTCGCGGTGCACCGCCGGCACGACCACCAGCACGCCCTCACCGGCGCGCATCTCGTACCGCCCGCCGAGCACGGTGTCCGCCCGGGCCGCGCGCCCGAACACCGGCGCGGTCGGCCACAGCCGCATCGACTCGTCCAGCACCCGGCGCACGTAGCGCAGCTTCGCGACCTGCTCGAACGCCGGCACCTCGTCAGCGCCCCAGACCCGGTCCACCTCGGCGGTCGCCTGCTCCAGCACGTCCGGGTGGCGCGACAGGTAGTACAGCGCGAACGACAGTGCTCCCGAGGTGGTCTCGTGCCCGGCGACCAGGAAGGTGATCACCTGGTAGCGGATGTTCACCTCGTCCAGCGCCCCGTCGCCACCGGCGCGGGCAGCGCGCAACATCAGCTCGAGCAGGTCGTCGGCGTCGGAGTGCGGATGCTCGGCGCGGGTGCGGATGACCTCGTCGACCAGCTGGTTCATGTATGTCAGCCGCCGCAGGTTTCGCTGCTCGGCGCGCCGCCACAGCAGGTCGCCGATGTACGGCGGTTTGAGGAAGGTACGACGCTGGGAGTGCCGCAGCGCGCCGACCATCGCGTCCACGAACGGGTGCGGGCGCTCGGCGCGGAACGAGTCGAACGAGTACCCGAACCCGGTGCGGCCGATCGTCTCCAGGGTCAGCTTGGTCATGTCCGCGGACACCTCGACCGGCCGCCGTCCCGCGAGGCCGTCCCAGTACCCGGTCAGCTCGGCGGCGACCTCGAGCATCGTGGCGTGGTACGACCGCATCGCCGGCTGGGTGAACGCCGGGTGCAGCAGGTCGTGCGCCTTGCGCCAGTTCGGCTCGTCGTTGAGCGCGGTGAACAACCCGTCGCCGGCGATGTCGCGCAGGTTCCACAGCGCGGGCCCGACGAACTTCTCGAACCGGGACTCGTCGGACAGCTCGGCCGCGAGCTCGGCGCCGGTGACCAGCACGATCCGCCGGTCGAACAGCTTCCGCTCGAAGATCGGCCCGATCTCCCGGGCCATCAGGATCAGGCTCTGGATCGGTGCCCGGACGTCCATGCCACGCAGGTCGCCGATCAGCGGCAGCCGGCCCGGCGGATGCGGAGCCGCGGTCGCGAGTGGTACCGGCGTCACCGTGGCGGTCATCGCTGTCCTCCCTTACTGAACCTGTGTGCAACAACTAACCTCCCCGCTTACTGAACTCATGTCAAGTAGTGGTCGTGATCCCGTAGGCTGGGTTCGATGGCGACCACTCCCACCCCGGCGACGGCAGCGCGGCGGCGGCTCAGTCCCGAGCAGCGCCGCGACCAGCTGCTGGCGATCGGCTCCAAGCTGTTCGCCGAGCGGCCTTACGACGAGGTCTGGATCGAGGAGGTCGCCGAGCTCGCGGGTGTGTCGCGGGGGCTGCTGTACCACTACTTCCCGACCAAGCGGGACTTCTTCGCCGCGATCGTCGAGCGCTCGGTCGCGCACATGCTGCGGGCCACCGAGATCTCGCCGGACCTCCCGATGGCCGAGCAGGTCGCGGCCGGGCTGGACGCGTACATCGCCTTCTTCCTGGAGCACCCGTACGCGATGCTCGCGGTCAACCGCGGCGCGCTGGCCGGTGACGCGCAGGTGCAGTGCGCGATCAAGCGCGAGATGACCATCCTGCAGGAGCGCATCGTCGACGCCCTCGGCCTGACCGGCGACAAGCGCAAGCTCGCGACGCTCGCGGTGCACAGCTGGCTCGCCTTCACCCGGGCGGCGTGCGTCGAGTGGGTGCAGAACCGCACCGTCTCCAAGGAGGAGCTGCGCACGCTGTGCATGCGCAGCCTGTCCGGCGCCCTCGCCCCGGTCGCCCAGCTCGACGCCCTCCCCGCGAAGCCCTGACACCGGCTTGCCCCGGTGTCTAGGCTCGGGTCGTGACCGAGCGATCAGTGGTGGAGCTCGACCGGGCAGCGGTCGAGGCGACGGTGGAACTGTTGCGCAAGGCAACAAATGAGGACTGGGCGCGGCCGACGCCGTGCGGGACCTGGACGCTGGCGGAGCTGGTCGCGCACCTGACCGTGCAGCACCACGGCTTCGCGCTCGCCTCGGAAGGCGCGGCCGGCGACCTGGCGGTCTGGCGGCCGGT
>DASXRB010000528.1:0-1534 GCA_036506875.1 Kribbellaceae bacterium
GAGCTGCTCGAGGGGCTGGCGGTGGCCGGCGATCATTGGCAGACACCGCCGTACTTCCCCGGGGGCGGCGGCTTCGCGCTGGAAGCCGCCGCTGCGCAGGGTCTGGACGGGATCGTGGCGAAGCGGCTGGACTCCCCATACCTGCCGGGTCGTCGCAGCCGCCTCTGGCGGGCGATAAAGGTCCGCTGACTCAGACCACGAACCGGGTCCGGCGGCGCCGGGCCAGCACGAGACCGACCACGCCGGCCACCAGCAGCGCGATGCCCGCGCCGCCGACGGTGGCGCCTATCGGCCCGGTGACCGGCAGGCCACCGCCCTCACCACCGGTGTCACCCGTCCCGGCACCGGTGCCGCTCACCGTGATCGGCGCCTTGTTGTTGCTCAGGTCGAGGTCGTCGGTGAACCGTTCGCACTCGCACGGCTCGTTGACCGCGACGGCGCCCTTCGCACCCGGGATGATCTTGTCGATATGCAGCCCGAAGTCGTACGTCTCGCCCTTGCCGGCGACGAGCACGTAGTCGGAGAGGCAGAGGTACTTCGCGTAGCCGCCCGGGTCGGGCACGTCCCAGCGGATCGAGCCGTCCACCTCCGGGGCGCACTCGTCGGGCACCGAGACGACGGTCGTGCCGGCCGGCGGGTATACCGCCGTCGCGGCGGCCGAGCTGCCGAGGCGGCTGAGGTCCAGCGTCGCTGGGCCGTTGTTGTGCACGCCGACCGACACCGTGACCTCGTCGCCGGCCGCACCCTTGACCTCGGCGCCGACCGCCGCCAGGTCCACGCCGTTCTTGCCGGTGGTGGTGAGCTCGACCGCGCTCCAGTTGCTCTCGGTGTTCGCATCGCCCTGCGGCACCGAGAACGCGGTCCTGGCCTGGCCCAGGGTGAGGACGCCGTCCTGGCCGGGCGTGCCGACATCGATGCCGCGGTGCTTCAGGTACGAGTGGAAGTCCTCCAGCTCCGCCGGCGTCAGCCAGATGATCTCCCCGTACGCGAAGCCCGGGGCCCTGGTGTCCGTGCGCACCCGGTAGGGCAGCGTGGTCCGGTAGACCCCCGACGGTCAACATCTGATCGAACGTGCACGAGCGCAGCTCGTCGCCGCTGTACAGGCAGTTGCTGTAGCGGGTCGTCGACTCGAAGGCGCGGTCGTTGTAGAAGATCACCGAGGCGCCCTTGATGGCCGCCTTACCGGCGTTGCGGACGACCAGCGGCGCGCTGAACTCCGCACCCGGGCTCGCGGTGACCGGGACGTGCTTGCCGGCGCCGGTGACCGCCAACCCGGCGAGTGGACGCTGCGACGCGACGCCGGCGGCGCCGGCCTGGCCGCCATCGTGCATCCGTGGGAGTCCGGCCTGACAACAGCCCGGCCTGGGACGCGGCGATGTCGGCCGTGCCGGCCGATCGCTCGCTGCTGGAGCGCTATCACCGTCGCGACCTCCAGGTCGCGGACGCGGCGCACCGTCCGATGTCGACTATTCGCGGTACGTCGGTCTGGCGCTCTCCTACCGCGATGGCGGTTATTCCGACACCGACCTTGCCC
>DASXRB010000529.1:0-7248 GCA_036506875.1 Kribbellaceae bacterium
GAGCAACGTGACGTCACCGTAGTCCTCGTTGAGCTCGTTACGGAACTTCTGGTGGTCGACGAGGATCGGACTGTCGCCCTGGAACGTGTCCTTCAGCGAGACGCCCTCCTTGAGCGCCGCCGCCACTGCGAACGGCTTGAAGGACGACCCTGGCCGGGCTCGCCGGTCCGCCCAGTTCAGCTGGCTCTTGAGGTAGTCCGGACCGCCGTACATGGCGACCAGGTCGCCCGTCTTCGGGTCCACCGATGCCAGCGCGATGTGCAGCTTGTCCGTCTTCTCCGGATGCTCGTCGCCGACGGCCTCGATCGCCTTCTCCTGGAGATCCTTGTTGAAGGTCGTCGTCACCCGCAGACCGCCGCCGTCGATGTCCTCGTCGGAGAACCCGGCCTTCACCAGGTACTTGCGCGTCATTGCCAGCAGGAAGCCGTTCGGGCCGGCGTACTTGTTGCTGGCCTTCGCCTGTATCGGCTTCGGGTAGTCCTTGCTCAGCGCCGCCTCCTGCGCGGCGGTGATCGTGCCCATCTGACGCATGCCGTCGAGCACGTACCGGTACCGCTCCAGGATCCGCTGGTGGTTCGCGGGGTCGTCGGGATTGAACAGCGTCGGGTTGTTCAGGATCGAGGCCAGGAACGCGGACCGAGCGATCGTCAGCTTGCTCACGTCGGCGGTGCCGAAGAATGCGAGTTCGGCCGCGCTCACGCCGTACGCCCCACGCCCGTAGTAAATGGTGTTCAGGTAGTCCTCGAGGATCTTGGACTTGTCGTCGGAGCGGCTCAGCTTGATCGCGATGAACAGCTCCTTGAACTTCCGGGTGACGGTCCGCTCCTGGTTCAGGTACATGAGCTTCACGTACTGCTGCGTGATCGTCGAACCGCCCTGCAACTCCTGGCCGCGGGAGATGTTCCAGACCGCGCGCGCCATACCGCTCGGCTCGATACCGGGGTTCGTCCAGAAGGTACGGTCCTCGGCGGCGATGTGCGCGTCCCGGACGTACTTCGGGATGGAACTGAGCGGAACCGACAGACGGTTCTGCTCGGAGAACTTCCCCAGCGGGGTCGTCCCGTCGCTGTAGTACACCAACGTCGTGTTCATCTGGAAGTCGGTGTTGGGGTCCGGGATGTCCGTCAGCTTGTAGCCGATGAAGAAGGTCGCGGCGGCCGCGATCACCCCCAGGCAGCCGAGGGCGGTGACCCAGCCGAGCACCCTCAGGGCCCAGTGGGCCTTCGGGCGGTCGTCATCGTCGTCCGGCATCGGGTTCCGGTGACCGTCACTCACGGTGTGTGTCCTCGAGGGTCAGGCTGCATGAACCCCAACAGGGTACGGGCGTCGCCCACATCCGCCACCTCGACGGGACGACCAGGGCCCTCAGCTCCAGGCGCGCGGGGCCAGGAGGGTGACGGTCACGAGTGTGACCACGAAGCACGGGACGGACACCGCGACCGTGAAGCCCATCACATCGCGCGCCTTCAGGCCGAGCAGCGCCAGCGCAGGCAGCATCCAGAACGGCTGGACCAGGAACGCGGAGAACGCGCCCAGGTCGTGCGCGACCGCCGCCCACCCGGCGTCCGCGCCGAGCCGGTCCGCCGCGTCGAAGACGTACGACGCCCACGACGACCCGCCGCCCGGCACCAGCACCCCGAGCACGCACGAGAACACCGCGACCATCGGCGCGAACCCGGCCTGTCCCCCGGCGTCCAGCAGCCAGCTACCCAGCCGCTGCGCCAGGCCGCTGTACAGCACCATCCCGCCGATCCCGCCGTACAGGGGGAAGAGCAGCAGCACGCCACCGACCGCGGCGGCGCCCTCGCGGACCGCGCGCACCATCCGCCACGGCCGCCAGTGCAGCAGTAGCGCGAGCCCGAACATCGCCAGGTTCACCGTGTTCAGCGTCAGCGACCCGCCACCGTGCCGCGCCAGATACAAGACCCCGAGTACGACGACCACCAGCCCGGGGACCGGCGAGTACTCCAGCCAGTCCCCCGGCCGGGCCGGGCGCCGGTCCACCCGGGTGTCCCCGTTGTGCTGCGACCCGCGGCCGACCAGCGGCCGCAGCTCGACGCCCAGGTCGGCCGCGGTCCGCGCGTTCGCGCCGCCCGGCGCCAGCAGCCACGCGGCGCCCACCGCGACGCCGAACACGACCAGCGTCGCCAGCGCCCCGTGCCAGGACAGCTGGGTGTCCGCCAGCGGCACCAGCCCGC
Organism: Kribbellaceae bacterium; assembly: GCA_036506875.1. Lineage (GTDB taxonomy): Bacteria > Actinomycetota > Actinomycetes > Propionibacteriales > Kribbellaceae > DASRHY01. Next base: position 2,199 of record DASXRB010000529.1, read on the forward strand.
TCGGCCGGTCCGCGTCGCGGAACCCGAGCATCGCCATCGCGCCGAGCGCCCGGTAGTCGGCGTCCGGCACGTTCCGCGCGACCTCTTTCGCCAGGAAAGCGGCGAAGACCAGACTGCACGCCCAGCTCAGGTACGACGAGGCCAGCGCGGCGACCGCGACGAAGACGACCGCGCCACGCGGCGTGCGCGGTACCTGGGCCAGCCGGGCGATCAGGCCGGCGACCGGCCGGCTGGTGGTCACGGCGTACCCACCGGCGACCACCATCACCGCCTGCAGCGTGAACGTGGTGAGGCCCCAGAAGCCCTTGCCCCAGGCGTCGACCAGGCCGAGACCCGTGATCGCGTCCGGGTGGTCCGGCCGGTGCAGCAGCGGCTCGCCCGCGACCAGTCCTGCCACCAGCACCGTGAACGTCAGCAGGACGACCAGCCCGAAGGCGTCCGGCAGCCGGTGTTCGATCGATTCCGTGCACCGCAGCGCGACTCGCGCCAGGCGCCGTTCCCCCCTGTCGGCGACCCACTTCGAGTGCTTCGCCTGAGCGTCGGCCATAACCCTCCGTCTTCGCGTCGTCACAGATCGTTCATCTTCTGTAACGGCGGATCGCGGCTGACGTAACAAGTGCCAGGCAAGTGGGCCGGTTTGTCCGGAGTTGTCCCACAGCAGCACACATGCCTACAGTGGCTAGGCGATGTATCGATCCGATACATCATGTTGGGACAAACAGCAGCTGACCGGGAGGTGGACGTTGAGTACGCGCAGCGCGGTCCTCGAGCTCGCCGTCCTCGGCCTGCTGCACGAGTCACCGATGCACGGGTACGAGCTGCGCAAGCGCGTCAACGCCCAGTTCGGCTGGGGCCGGGTGCTGTCGTTCGGCTCGCTCTACCCGTGCCTGAAGACGATGCTGCGCAATGGCCTGATCACCGAGGAGACGGCCACCTCCGGCACCGGGCGCCGGCCGAAGATCGTGTACGCCATCACCGCCGACGGCAAGGACTACTTCGCCGAGGCGATGCACGAGTCCGGTCCGTCGGCCTGGGAGGACGACACCTTCGGCGTCCGGTTCTCGTTCTTCGCCAAGACCGACCCGGCGACCCGGCTGCGCATCCTCGAGGGCCGCCGGGCCCGGATGGAGGAGCGGCTCGCGAACGTCCGGGCGGCGATGAGCCGCACCGCCGAGCGGATGGACGCGTACACCCTCGAGCTGCAACGACACGGCCTCGAGTCCGCCGAGCGCGAGGTCCGCTGGCTCAACGAGCTGATCGACGGCGAACGCCGTACCCAGTCCGCACGAGACGAACCGCCGCCGGCCGTCCGCCGTACGACGGACCAATAGACCCCCACGCAACATCCCCCATCCCGTCAACCAAGGAGATCCCATGGCTTCGGTCAGAGTTGGCATCGTCGGCGTCGGCAACTGTGCCTCGTCGCTGGTGCAGGGCGTGCACTACTACCGTGACGCCGCCGACCACGAGCGCGTCCCCGGCCTGATGCACGTCCGGTTCGGTGAGTACCACGTGCGCGACGTCGAGTTCGTCGCCGCGTTCGACGTGGACGCGAAGAAGGTCGGCCTCGACCTCGCCGACGCCATCGGCGCGTCCGAGAACAACACCATCAAGATCTGCGACGTGCCGCCGACCGGTATCACCGTGCTTCGCGGCCACACCCTCGACGGCCTCGGCAAGTACTACCGCGAGACCATCGACGAGTCCGGAGATGAGCCGGTCGACGTGGTCGCCGCGATCAAAGCGGCGAACGTCGACGTGCTGGTCTGCTACCTGCCGGTGGGCTCGGAGCAGGCGGCCAAGTTCTACGCCCAGTGCGCGATCGACGCGGGTGTCGCGTTCGTCAACGCGCTGCCGGTGTTCATCGCCGGCACCAAGGAGTGGGCGGACAAGTTCACCGCGGCCGGCGTGCCGATCGTCGGCGACGACATCAAGTCGCAGATCGGCGCCACCATCACGCACCGCGTGCTGGCGAGGCTGTTCGAGGACCGCGGCGTGACCGTCGACCGGACCTACCAGCTGAACGTCGGCGGCAACATGGACTTCAAGAACATGCTCGAGCGCGAGCGCCTGGAGTCCAAGAAGATCTCCAAGACCCAGTCGGTGACGTCCCAGCTGCGCGAGGAGATCGACGACCGCAACGTGCACATCGGCCCGTCCGACTACGTGGCCTGGCTGGACGACCGCAAGTGGGCGTTCATCCGGCTGGAGGGCCGCAACTTCGGTGACGTCCCGCTGTCCCTGGAGTACAAGCTCGAGGTCTGGGACTCCCCGAACTCGGCCGGCATCATCATCGACGCCATTCGCGCGGCCAAGATCGCCAAGGACCGCGGCATCGGCGGCCCGATCCTGTCCGCCTCGTCGTACTTCATGAAGTCGCCGCCGGAGCAGTACGCCGACGACGTCTGCCGCGACCTCGTCGAGAAGTTCATCAAGGGCGAGATCGACCGCTAGTCCGTCGTACGACGTCTCCGTTGGGCCGGTGCGCATCCCAGGGCACCGGCCCAACACCGGTCTATCGTCGCGACCATGAAGTACGACGAGTTCTTCGCGCAGTTCACGGCCGCGCACGACGCGTGGTACATCGGGCAGGCCGACGCCGAGACCGAGATCGCCCGGCTACGCGCACTCATCCCGGACATCGAAGAACCGGAGAAGCACTCGTTCGCCGAGTTCGCGCTGGCGGACTGGGAACGGGAGAAGTCCCCGGAAGCCCGCGACCGGATGACCCGGGCCTCCAACGCGCTGGCGCGGGCCTGCGCCGGCGGCGGATCGGACGCCGAGCGGATCGAGCGAGCCCGCCGGGGCCGGCGCGAGATCGCGGCCATCGCCGCCGAGTCCGGCGACGCCGCTGAGCAGGACGCGATCCTCGCCATGAACGAGACGCTGACCATGCTGATCGAGTCGCTCGACGCGTGACACCGGTCCGGAGTTACGACGAGCTCGTCGCGCGGCAGGCCGAGGCCGCGATCAGGATCAGTGGCGCTCACCATTCCAGCTGGAACCACCGGACCGTCCTGACGACGGGCGAGGACAAGGTCGCCGGCCACCGCGGCATCGCCGGCTGGGAGGGCACGATCCGGTACGACGAGGAGCGCGTCGTAGGACAGTTGCGAGAGATGTTCCGCAACGCCGGCCGCCAACAGGACGCCGAGGCCCTGCAGGGCTACCGCGGGGCACTGCGGATCATGCTGCACGAGAACTCCCACCTGCTGGCTGCGGCCGGCACCGATCACCAGGACGCTCACGACCTGTTCCAGAGCCCGACGGTCCGGGCCCTCGACGAAGGTGTGACCGAAGCGTGGAGCTTCGCGCATCTGGACGAGTACGTCGACGAGCTGGGGCTCGATCAGGTCGCGCCCGGCATCAAGGGTGTCGCGACCCGGCGCGCTTACCCGCGGTTCGGTCCGGCTGCGAAGAGTCTCGCGGACGGTATCGGGGAGATCGCGCGGCTGGACGGTGACGAGGTGTTGCGGCGGATGAACGTGGTGAACGCCGCCGGGAAGTGGACGGTCGCGACAGACCTCGTCTACGAGCACAGCCGGCTGCCCGAGCTGCTGCGGGGTCGGGAGGACGAGGCGGCGCTGGCGAAGCTGCACATCGCGGACGCGATGCGCACGCCGTTCAGCGACCTCGACCAGCTGAGCGACAAGGACTGGACCGACCAGGTGATCGAGTCGGACTCCGCCGGGAAGGCGGCGGTGCGGGCAGCCAGGGACAAGGTCGCCGAGCTGGAGCGGGTCTACGGCGGCGGCGGGGACGCACCGGTCATGGAACAACGGCTGGAGCGGCCCGATGGTCGCGGGCCGGCCGAGCCGGCGTACACCGACGGCCTGCGAGCGCGGCGGCTCGGCACCGAGGCGGTCGCGCCGCTGACCGGTGCGCGCCCGATCGGCGGCGGTGAGCGCGCCGCCGCGCGCGACCGCGACGGCGACGGCCGGGATCCCGGCCGGGACCGCGAGTGACCGTGCCCACGGGCGGCACGCCGTGCCGGCCGGCGGTGGTGGACCGGCCGTTGACTAGGGTCGGTAGACGCGGTCCGAACGGCGGGAGGGCATCAACGGGTGGCGTACGACGAGTTCCGGCGCGAGTACGACGCGGTGCACCAGGCGGTGCTGACCGCGCGGCTCGACCTGTCCGGACTGCGTGGTGAGATCGCGCGGCTGGACGGGCTGACCACTTCGCTGGACGCGGCGGACCGGGAGCGCGCGCTGGGCGATCTCGAGCAGCTGCGCGAGCTCCTCGCGGCGGCGCACACCAGCCCGCCGGACGTGAGCCCCGCCCAGGCCGAGGCGATGTCGGCCGCGGCCCGCGCCTCCGATCCGTCGGGCACCGTCGCGGAGCGGCTGGCCCGGATCGAGGCCGGGATCGCGGAGATCCAGCGGATCGCGACCGGCGTCACCGACCCCGCCGAGCGCATCGTCGTCGCGCAGCAGGCCGAACAGCTCACCATGCTCGCCTCTGCCCTGGGGAGGCCGGCATGACCGTCACGCCACCACCCGCACCGCCGTGGTTCCACCAGAACTGGCAGCAGCGGTACGACGCGATCATGTCCCGGCAGGCGACGGCCGCGCTCCAGGTCACCGGCGCCGGCCAGTCGGCGTACAACGGCACGACCGTCGACAACCCGACCGGCACGGGCAGCCATGCCGCCTGGGACGGCACGCTGGCGTACGACCAGGGCAACGTCTCGGACGCGATGCGGAACCTGGCCGCATACTCCGGGCAGCAGCGCGACCCGGCGACCCTGCAGTGGTACCGGCAGGCGGTCCAGTCGATGCTGCACGAGAACTCGCACATGCTGACCGCCCGCGGTGACGACTACGCCCATTCCGCGCCGTACTACGCCATCGACCACAACAAGGCGCTGGAGGAGGGCATCACCGAGGCGTGGTCGCGGGCGCACGTCAACGACTACATCGCCGCGATGAACCTCGAGCAGGACGCGCCCGGGATCAGCGGCGTGGTCACCCGCGACGCGTACCCGCAGTACACGCCGGCCGCGACGACCTTGTGCAACGAGCTGGGCCGTGACACCAGGCTCGGCGGC
>DASXRB010000530.1:0-23323 GCA_036506875.1 Kribbellaceae bacterium
CTCATCCCGGCCCGGTAACCCCCGCCGATCTCAAGGGCGTCGCCGCCCCCAGCCACAACCACATCCCTGCGCACCCAGGCACCGATGAGCAAGGCGGCGGTCAAGATTGAGACCGCCGCCACGACTGCGACAGCTCTTCGCATGGCAATCCGCGGCATGCTCATCTACCTGGATTGCTCGTGATGGTCATACTCAGTCGTCGGTTGGCGGCTCGGCGGGCAACGACAGGCGGGCTTCGGCGCCGCCGTGGGGGGCGGAGCCGAGGACGAGGTCGGCGCCGAGGACCTTGGCGTGACCGGCGGCGATCGTAAGGCCGAGGCCGTGGCCGACGCCGCGTTCGGCCATGCCGGAGCGGAAGCGGCGCGGGCCCTCGCTCAACAGCTCGTCGGGGTACCCCGGGCCGTGGTCGGTGACGGTGATCGTGCGGCCCTCGACGGCCACGTCCACCGGCCGGCCGCCGTGCCGCAGACCGTTCAGCACCAGGTTCGCCAGGATCCGCTCGACCCGGCGCGGGTCGGTCAGCACCTGCGTGCCGCGCGCGGTGTCGACCCGCAGGTGCGTGGGGCTGATCGACTGCTGCATGCGCAACCGCCCGATCGCCCCGGCGACCAGCTCGCCGAGCTGCACCTGCTCGAGATCGTTGCGCTCGACACCGGAGTCGAAGCGCGCCACCTGCAGCAGGTCCTCGACCAGCGCCCGCAGGACTTCGGCGCGGTCGCGGACCAGCTCGCTCGGCCGCCCCGGCGGCAGCAGCTCCGCCGCGGTCAGCAGCCCGGTCACCGGCGTCCGCAGGTCGTGCGCCACGTCCGCGGTGAACCGGCGTTCCGCGTCCAGCTGGCCGCGCAGGGACGCCGCCATCGTGTCCAGCGCCTGCGCCAGCGAGGCCACCTCGTCACGCCCCTGCCCGACCGCCGCTACCGCGGACGCGTCCAGGTCACCCCGGGCGATCCGCCGCGCGGTACCCGATACGGCCACGATCCGCCGCGACAGCGAGCCGGCCGCGACCACGCTGACCAGCGCCACGCCGAGGATGCTGCCGATACCGCCGAGCAGCAGCGCGCGCTCGAGCGCATCCATCGACGCGTCGCTGTTCTCATAGTCGTAGTCCACCGAGATCGTGTGCCCGTCGACCATCTGCGCGGCCCACAGCCGGGTCTCCGTCTTCAGCGTGACCCGCTTGCCGTCACCGATCGCGGCCCGCAGCTCGGACGGCAGCTCCGGGTCGTCGACCGTCGCGCCGAGCTGGCCGCTACCGACCTGCGCATAGATGGCCGCGGCCGCGCGGACCCGCTCGTCGGCGGTGGTGCGGGCGCGGTCCAGCCGGGCCGCCTGGGCCTGCGTGTAGACCGCGGTGCCGAGCGCGAGGATCGCGAGCGACGACACCGCGAGGAAGATCAGACCCAGCTTCCCGCGAAGACCCACCGGCCGGTCAGGCCTTCAGCTTGTAACCGAAGCCGCGCACCGTCTCGATCCGGTCCGCGCCGATCTTGGTGCGCAGCCGCTGCAGGTGCACGTCCACCAGCCGGCCGTCACCGCCCCACTCGTAGTCCCACACCCGCTGCAGCAGTGTCGACCTGCTGAGCACCACACCAGGGTTGTTCGCGAACTCCAGCAGCAGCTTCAACTCGGTCGGGGTGAGCTGGACCGGCTTGCCGGCCCGTCGTACCTCCAGCGCCTCGCGGTCCAGCTCGAGGTCGCCGAACGTCTCCGTCGACGTGTGCGCCCCGGCCCCGCGGTCACCGTCGGGCGTCGCGGCCCGGCGCAGCACCGCGCGCAGCCGCGCCACCAGCACCTGCGTGTCGAAGGGCTTCGTGACGTAGTCGTCCGCCCCGGCCTCCAGACCGAGTACGACGTCCACCGCGTCGCCGCGCGCGGACACCATCACCACCGGGACCGTACTGCTCTGGCGGATCCGGCGGCAGACCGAGATGCCGTCCAGGCCGGGCAGCATGATGTCCAGCAGCACCGCGTCCGGACGGTACTTGTCGAACGCGGCCACCGCCTCCAGGCCGTCGTCCGCGGTGACCACGTCGTACCCGTGCCGGCGCAGCGACAGCTGGGTCGCCTCGCGGATCACCGCGTCGTCCTCGACCATCAGGATCCGGGCGGTTCGCTCGCCGTCCGCGCGCATCACGATCCCTCCGTGTAGATCTCGCTCAGCTTGACCAGGTAGCCGCCGTTCCAGTGGTAGACCTCCACCTTGGAACCGGACGGGCAACAGGTCTTGTCCGTGGGACCGTACACCTTCGACTCGACCACGAGCGTGCGATTCCGGCCGGTGGTGATGCGCATGTCCTGGCCGCGGATCGTGGACAGCACCTTCGGGTCACCGTCCACGTCACCCACCAGGTAGGCGACGAACGACGTTCCCGTGGTCAGCGCGATGACCGAGACGACGCGCTGCAGGGCGCCGTTGCCGAGGATGTCGGCGGCCAGCCCGCGGGCCAGGCAGCGCTGCGGGCAGGTGGCCAGCACCCGCTTCGCGTCGGGGTCGACGGCGGGGTCGGCGAGCAGCACCGTGCGCAGCTCGGCGATGCTCAGGGTCGCGCTCTGCGCGCCGGAGACGAACGTCCTCCCGCTGGGCTGCGAGGTGGTCTCGGCAATACCCGGCTTCGACGTGACCGGGGTCGCGGGGCCCTCGACCCGGAGGCCGTCGCGGCTGGCGCAACCGGTGAGCGCCGCCACGGCGAGCATCGCCGCTACCAGCGGCACCCCGTCCCGGCGTCGTCCAGCCATGAGCTCCCTCACGTTCCGTAGCGCCCGCCGGATGCCCGGCCGGCCGGCTCCGGTGGCCGGCAGACCGGCCGTGGCCGTCCCGAGCACGGCCACGACCGGTCCCCGGTCCTCATCGCACTCCCGCGGCGTCCCTTCCGCGAAGGCCAGACCATACTGCGACCTGCTGGTCACGGCTGGCGTCCTGCCGAGGTGGCCGTGCCCCGGCGGTTACGTTGCAGTTCCATCAAGGCGCTCAGCCGAGCGTCACCACCTTGCCGGGGTTGAGGATGCCCCGCGGGTCCAGCGCCCGCTTGATCGCGCGGTGCACCTCCACCGCGACCGGGCCGAGCTCGGTCTCCAGCCAGGACATCTTCAGCACGCCGACGCCGTGCTCGCCGGTGATCGTGCCACCGAGCTCCAGCCCGGCCGCCATCACCTGGTCGAACGCCTCCATCGCGCGTCGCGACTGGTCGGCGTCGGTCTCGTCGAACACCACGTTCGGGTGCATGTTGCCGTCCCCCGCGTGCCCGACGACGGCGACCGTGACACCGGTGCGCTCCGCGATCCGCTCCACCTCGGCCAGGAACTCGGCCAGCCGGGACCGCGGCACGCAGACGTCGTCGATCATCGTCGTACCCAACGTCTCCAGGGCCGGCAGCGCGGACCGGCGCGCCGTCAGCAGCAGCTCGCCCTCGGCCGGGTCGTCCGCCTCCAGGCACTCGATCGCGCCCTGGTCGCGGCAGGTCCCGGCCACGCGCGCGATCTCGGCCGCAGCCGCGTCGCCGCCGCTGTCGGACTGCGCGATCACCATCGCCGCGGCGTCCGCCGGCAGGTCCATCCGCAGGTAGGAGTTGACCGCGCGGACCGTCGTACGGTCCATGATCTCCAGCAGCGACAGCGGCACCCCGGAGCGGACGATCTCGGTGATCGCGGTGCCGGCGGCGACCGTCGAGCCGAACAGCGCGGCCATGGTGCGCGGCCGCTGCGCCTGCGGCCGCAGCGCCAGGGTCGCCTCGGTGATGATGCCGAGCGTGCCCTCGCTGCCCACCATCAGCTTGGTGAGGTCGTAGCCGGCGACGCCCTTGACGGTACGACGGCCGGTGCGCAGCACGTCGCCGCTGGCCAGCACGACCTCCAGCCCGAGCACGTAGTCCGTGGTGACGCCGTACTTCACGCAGCACAGGCCGCCGGAGTTGGTCGCGAGGTTGCCGCCGATCGAGCAGAATTCCCAGCTCGACGGGTCCGGCGGGTAGAACAGCCCGTGCTCGGCGACCGCCCGCGAGAGAACGGCGTTGAACACGCCGGGCTGGGTGACCACGTACCTGTTGACCGGGTCGATCTCGAGGACGCGGTCCATCTTCTCCAGGCTGATCACGATGCAGCCGTCGATCGCGTTCGCGGCACCGGACAGCCCGGACCGCGCGCCCTGCGGGACGACCGGCGTGCCGGTGGCGGCGGCGATCCGGACCGCGGTCTGGACGTGCGCGGTCTCCCGGGCGAGCACGACCGCCAGCGGCTCGCCGGCCGGGCAGAACATCGCCCGGTCGTTGCGGTAGCTCTGCATCCGGTCCGCGTCGGTCACCAGCGCCTCGGCCGGCAGCTCCGCGCGCAGCCGTTCCAGCACGTCACTCATGCAGCGAGCGTACGGCGACCTGCCGGCCCGGTCCTCCCGAGCGGGCGTCATCACCGGTAGGCGGCTGCCTGGATCGCGTAGAGCTCCGCGTACTGCCCGCCGCGCTGCACCAGGTCGGCATGGCTGCCGGCCTCCACGACCCGCGACCCGTCCAGCACCACGATCAGGTCCGCCATCCGCACGGTGGAGAACCGGTGCGACACCAGCACCGTGATCCGCCCGGTCGCGCTCGCCTGTCGCGCCGCCGCCGCATACCGCTCGAACAGGGTGTGCTCGGTCTCCGCGTCCAGCGCCGCGGTCGGCTCGTCCAGCACCAGCAGCAGCGGCTCGTCGCGCATGAACCCGCGCGCCACGGCGAGCTTCTGCCACTGCCCGAACGACATCTCGACCCCGCCCGGCCAGGTCGCGCCGAGCTGGGTGCCGAGCCCGTCCGGCAGCTTGGCCACCACGTCGTCCGCCCCGGCCCGCGTCACCGCGGCGGTCACCGCCGGGTCGTCGTCGAGCCGCGGCAGGTCGCCGACGCCGACGCTGTGCCCGGCGGCGAACTCGAACCGGAAGAAGTCCTGGAACGCGCCCGCGAGCCGGGCCCGCCAGCCGTCGGCCGGCAGCCGCGCCAGGTCGGTCCCGTCGACCAGGATCCGCCCGCCGTCCGGCTCGTACATCTTGGCCAGCAGCTTCACCAGCGTGGACTTGCCGGCGCCGTTCTCGCCCACGATCGCGACCACCGCCCCGGCCGGCAGCCGCAGCGACACATCCTGCAGCACCGCCCGGTCGGTGCCCGGGTAGGCGAAGGTCAGGTCTTCCACGACGATGCCCTCGGCCAGCCGCTCCGGCACGGGCAGGTCCGCGCGCGCGACCAGCTCGGCGGCGTAGTCCTCCAGCCAGGCCAGTCGCTTGGACCCGTCCATCCAGATCCCGCGCAGGAAGCCGATCTCCCCCACGGTCGCCCCGATGTACGACGACAACCGGGACCCGGCCGCGAGCACCAGCAGCACGTCTCCGGGCGACGCGTTCAGCCCGGTGGAGACCAGCACGATCGCGCCGATGTACCCGGCGCCGAAGACGGACCAGGCCAGCGTGTTCCACACCGCGCTGCCGGTCCGGACCTTCGCCAGCGGTCCGTACCAGGTCTCCCAGGCGGCCCGGCGGTCCGCGACCAACCGCGGGCCGATGCCGGTGACCCGGACCTCCTTGCCGGGCGCGGCGGTGGTCGCGGTGAGGAACAGGTGCCGGGCCAGCCGGGCCCGGGGCGCGACGCTCTCCTCGACCGCCCGTTCCACAGCCGGCCGCCAGGTCGACGTCAGCACGGTCGGCAGCGCGAACAGCATCAGCAGCATCAGCGCCGGGTGGATCGAGCCGAGCAGCGCCATCGTGACGACCAGCCGCAGGATCCAGCCGCACGTGGTGAACAGCGACATGAACAGGTGGTCCAGCACGAACACCTGGTCGCGCAGCACCGCGAGCCGGTCGAGGTACTCCGGGCGCTCCTGGTGCGCGATCGTCGCCACCGAGGCCTGCAGCTTCGCGACATGCGACTCGAGCGCGATCGTCACTTTGTCCCGGAACCGCCGCTGGACCCTGGTGCTGACGGTGCGCAGCAGCCAGCTCGCGGCCGCCGAGCCGCCGAGCCCGAGCGCGGCGACCAGCATCTTCTCGCGGTCCTGGCCGAGCACGCCGTCGGCCAGCACCTTGAGCCACAGCGCCAGCAGCGCGTCCGGCAACGCGGCCAGCAGCGCGAGGCCGAACGCGACCAGCAGCAGTGCGGGTTCGTTGCGGTAGGCAAGCTTGCAGAGCCGCCACATCGACGGGATCGCCGCCGGCAGATCGTCACGCGAGCGTGTCATAGGCGACCCCCTCCTCGTCCTCCATGGCCTCGAACCGCTGGGCCTGCAGCTCGAACATGGTCCGGTACCGCCCGCCCAGCGCCATCAGCTCGTCGTGGCTGCCGAGCTCGGCGACCCGGCCGTCGGCGATCACGCAGATCCGGTCCGCGTGCCGCACGGTGGACATCCGGTGCGAGATCAGGATCGTGGTCGCCGAGCGTGTGGCGGCCAGCAGCCGCTCGAAGATCTCCGCCTCACCCCGCACGTCCAGCTGCGCGGTCGGCTCATCGAGCAGTACGACGCCCGCCCCGAGCCGGGTCGCGCACAACGCGCGGGCCAGCGCCACCCGCTGCCACTGGCCCCCGGACAGGTCGGTGCCGCCCTCGTAGCCACGTGCCAGCACGGTGTCCGGCCCGGCCAGGTCGCTCGCACCCGCCTGCACCAGCGCCGCCTCGATCTCGGCGTCTTCCGCGCCGCCGGGCGCCACGTTGTCGCGCAGCGGCAGCTCGAAGCGGATGAAGTCCTGGAACACCGCGGTCAGCCGGCGCCGCCACGACGTCACCTCGAGCTCGCGCAGGTCCACGCCGTCGATCTCGATCACGCCGTCCTGCGGGTCGTACAGCCGGCACAGCAGCTTGGCGAGCGTGGTCTTGCCGGCGCCGTTCGGCCCGACGATCGCGATCGACGACCCGGCCGGGACGGTCAGGTCGAACCCGTCCAGCACCGGTGCCGCCGTCCCCGGGTAGCCGAACCGCACGTTCCGGAACCGCACCTGCGCCGCCGGCATCCGGTCGGCCGGCCGCGGCGTCCCGGACGGCTTCGCCAGCGCGCCCAGCGGCGCCATCGCGGCCCGCAGCCTCCTGGTGGCGGCCACCGGCGCCGCCGACCCGTCCAGCGCCCAGTTCAGCCCGCCGAACGCGATCATGCTGGTCCCGACCGCCGCCTGCGCGAACACCACCGCCCGGGCCAGGTCGATCCGCCCGTCCGCGGCCGCGTCGGCCAGCGCCCAGAACACCACCGCACTGGCGGCGGCGACCAGCAGCAGGCTCCAGCCGAGCGGCCGCTGCCGCAGCCGGGTCGCCTCGTACTGCAACCGGTGCAGCGTGGTCCGCCGGGCGACGAACCGGTCGATCGTCCAGTCCGAGAGCCCGAACAGCCGCAGCTCCTTGGCCGCCGGCGGATCGACCGCCATCCGGTACGCGTAGTCCGCGTCCCGCCGTGCCGACCGCACCTCGTCGGTGTTGCGGTCCCGCCACACCGAGCTCTCCCGCAGCAGCCAGTGCGTCGCCAGCCACGCACCCGCCAGCAGCACCGGCGCCCACCACGCGAAGAACCCCAGCAGTACGGCGCAGGCCAGGCCGCCGACCAGCTCGACCAGCCCGCCGGCGATGAAGTCCATCGACAACGACAGCGGCGGCCCGCTCATCCCCAGGTCGAAGTCCCGCGCCGTCGTCAGGTCCGAGGCCAGCTCCGGATCCTCCAGATGGCCGACACCGGGCGGCTCGACGCACGCCTCGGCGATCCGGTCGTTCAGCCAGCACCCGGTCCGGTCGCCGAGATTCGCACTCACCGCGACATGAATCGGCCCCAGCACCTGGAGCAGGACGAAGACCACCCCGGTCACCGTCAGCGGCCCCGCCAGGCTCTCCCCGTGCTGCACCGCCCCGACCAGCTGCCCCATCGCCACCGCGAACCCGGCCGGCAGCAACCCGCGCAGCACCAGCAGCACCCACCACGCCGTAGCCAGCCGCCGGTCCGCCTTCGGCAGCACAGCGAAGAACTGCCACTCCGCCCGACCCCGCAACCGCTCCGACAACGCCATGCCGGGACCGTACATCCGCCCCCGGACAACCCGATACGCCCGCGCACCCGTCGTCGGACGACCCGCCCCTCCCCTCCCATCATCGGGCCCTTCTGACCCGGCGTGTCGTCACTCATCGGTCCCGTCCGACCAAGCCGTCGGCGGGGGGCGGACGGCAAACCGTCAGCGACAGTCGCCGGATGGCCGGAACAAGAAGCCGGGACCGTGAGCACCACGGCGGGTCGTCGTACAGGCAATGTCTTGTTCACCGACACCAGACGAGCGGCAGCGACCCAGCGACTTGTGCGAAGCAGCAGCGACACGCGCGCCGGTCACAAGGGACCGACGAACGGCGACACGCCGGGTCAGAAGGGCCCGACGAACGGAAGAGAGGGGGAGCGGCGCGGTTTAGTGCATGGCGCGGGTTTGGCCCCAGGAGATGCGGGTCCAGCCGTTGCCGCCGTTCTGGAACTCGTGGCCCGAGGCAACCAGTTTGATGTCGCCGGAGTGGGCGGAGATCTTCGGGGTGCGGCAGGTGGTCTGGCCCGCGGTGACACGGCCGTTGCCGCCCGGGGCGTCGCAGGAGATCGGCTTGCCGCGGCGGCCGTCGGTGTACTTCATGATGTACGCGATGGCGAACGTGTTCGGCTTCATCGGCTCGTACATGATGACCTGGCCCCAGTACCGGTAGCACGAGTCGCGGCGCAGCTGGATCGCCCCGACGACCGGCGAACCGCCGAACATCCGGACGTAGTCCGCCGAGACCAGCACCGACCCGCGGCAGCTCGACACCGCGTCGGCCGCGGGCGCGTTGACCACCCAGCCGATCGCGGCCAGGCTGGTCGCGCCGAGCGCGACACCCAGAGTCTTCATGACAGCACCTTCCCGGGCCGGCGCCCCGAACGCCGGAACCCGTCCGGAAGGTTACGCTACGTTCTCGCTTCACTCACAGTTACCGCTCCGCTATTCGGACAACACCCGAGGTCGTGGTTTACTTGTGGGGTCGTAGTTTTTCTGTGCACGTGCTGGTTCTCTTCTTCACGCTCGCGGATGGCTCGCGGGCGTTCCTTGCTGTTCGGTGCCGAGAGGTGCCCCGGCGGGTCGCCCGGACCCGGGGCTCGCACGGTGCGGGCACCGGCTTCAACACTCAGTAAGGAGTACCGACCATGGCACAGGGGACTGTGAAGTGGTTCAACGCCGAGAAGGGCTTCGGCTTCATCAACGTGGACGGCAGTGACGACGACGTGTTCGTGCACTTCTCCGCGATCGAGTCCACCGGCTTCCGCTCGCTCGAGGAGAACCAGCGCGTCGAGTTCGACGTCGCGCAGGGCCCGAAGGGCAAGCAGGCCGAGCACGTTCGCGCGCTCTGACCACAGCCTGACCGAGATGCCCGGCACGAGTGATCGTGCCGGGCATCTCGTCGTACGGCGTCCATGACCCGCGGCGGTCAGAGGTTGCCGCGGCGCTCCTGCTCGCGCTCGATCGCCTCGAACAGGGCCCTGAAGTTGCCCTTGCCGAAGCCCAGCGAGCCGTGCCGCTCGATCAGCTCGTAGAACACCGTCGGCCGGTCGCCGACCGGCCTGGTGAAGATCTGCAGCAGGTAGCCGTCCTCGTCCCGGTCGACGAGGATCTTGCGCGACTTGAGCTCCTCGATCGGCACCCGCACCTCACCGATCCGGGCCCGCAGCTCCGGGTCGTCGTAGTACGAGTCCGGGGTGTCCAGGAAGTCCACGCCGTTGGCACGCATGATGTCGACGGTGCGCAGGATGTCGTTGGTGGCCAGCGCGATGTGCTGCGCACCCGGGCCGTCGTAGAACTCCAGGAACTCGTCGATCTGCGACTTCTTCTTCGCGATCGCCGGCTCGTTCAGCGGGAACTTCACCCGGTGGTTGCCGTTAGCAACGACCTTGCTCATCAGCGCCGAGTAGTCGGTGGCGATGTCGTCGCCGATGAACTCCGCCATGTTCACGAAGCCCATCACCTTGTTGTAGAACCCGACCCACTCGTCCATCTTGCCGAGCTCCACGTTGCCGACGACGTGGTCGACGGCCTGGAACAGCCGCTTCGGGTGGCCCTCCGGCCGGGTGACAGCGGTCTCGGCGGCGACGAAGCCGGGCAGGTACGGGCCGTCGTACTTCGACCGGTCGAGCAGCGTGTGCCGGGTGTCGCCGTACGCCGCGATCGCCGCCACCCGGACGGTGCCGTGCTCGTCGGACTCGTCGTGCGGCTCGACCAGGACCGTGGCGCCCTGGCGCCGGGCGTGCTCGACGCACTTGTCCACGTCGGCGACCTCGAGCGCGATGTCGGTGACGCCGTCACCGTGCTTGCGGTGGTGGTCCAGCAGCGGGCTGTCCGGGGTCACACCACCGGTGATCACGAACCGGGCGGAGCCGGACCTGAGCACGAACGCCTTGCGGTCGCGGACGCCGGTCTCCGGGCCGGAGTAGGCGACCAGATCCATGCCATAGGCGAGCTGGTAGTACTTCGCGGTCTGGTTCGCGTTGCCCACGACGAACACCACGGAGTCCAGTGCGTGCACCGGGAACGGGTCCCGCGTCTCGTCGTACGGCACCAGGCCGACGAGCTGCTTGAGCTGGTCCAGATCCAGGTCGGCGTCGAGCTCGGCCGGGGTGAGATCCGTGGTCATCGCGAGTCTCCTGTCGTCGGCGTTCTGTTGGCGGAAAGACTGGTTGTGCGAGACAGGTTGTGCAACAGAAGCGCGTTCTTCTATACATAATGCACAGTACGACGGGGTGCCGCAGCCCGGATCTGGTCAGTCTGCACATCGGAGGACGGTATGGCGGGAATCGACGGCCTGGACGGCCGGATCCTGGAGTTGTTCGCGGCCGAACCGCGGGTCGGCGTGCTCGAGGCGTCCCGCCGGCTCGGCGTCGCACGCGGAACGATCCAGGCCCGCCTGGACCGGCTGGCCCGCGAGGGCGTGGTCCGCGGCTGGGGTCCCGACATCAGCACCGAGGCGATCGGCTACCCGGTCACGGCGTTCGCCACCCTGCAGATCGAGCAGGGCACCGGCCACACCGCTCCCGCCGCCGCCCTCGCCCGGATCCCGGAGGTCCTCGAGGTCCACACCATCACGGGCGCCGGCGACCTGTGGTGCCGCATCGTCGCCCGCTCCAACAGCGACCTCCAACGCGTCATCGACGCGGTCGTAGCCGTCCCCGCCGTCCAGCGCGCCTCAACCGTCATCGCCCTGGCCGAACAGGTCCCCCACCGAGTCCTCCCCCTCATCACCGCCACAACCACCCCCTGATCTTTCGTTCGTCGGGCCGTTATGACCCGGCGTGTCGGCACTCGTCGGTCCCTTCTGACCGCCGCGTCGCCGGCTTCCGCCTGCGGCGGCACGCTCCGGGCTGCCCGGGACCAAGCAGTAGGGGGCGAGAACACCCCAGCGGGTCGTCGTACAGGCAATGTCGTGTTCAAGGCCACAACGCGATGGGCCACGACCCGACGAGCTGCCCACGAGATGAGGAGGTCGCCGGGCCACAAGGGCCCGACGAACGGCGACACGCCGGGTCAGAAGGGCCCGATCAACGACATGGGGTTGGGGTGGTCAGGCGAGGCGTTTGGCGACCTCTACGGCGGCGCGGGCTACGCGGGGGCCGACGAAGTCGCGGTCGAGCTTGCCGAGGACGACGACGCCGATGGAGGCCTCTACGCCGGGGACGCCCAGCACGGGAGACGCGACGCCCTGGGCGCCGGCCTGGAGTTCGCCGGCGGTGACGACGAACGGGCGGCCGGCCGGGTCGGGTTTGCGGCGGCCGGCCAGGATCGCCTTGCCGGCCGCGCCCGCGTCGAGCGCGTGCCGGGTTCCCATCCGGTACGACACGTGGAAGTCGGTCCAGGACGGTTCCAGTACGGCGATCGCCAGCGCCTCCTCGCCGTCGGCGACGGTGAGGTGAGCGGTCGCACCGGTGTCCTCGGCGAGCGAGCGGAGCACCGGGAGCGCGGCGTCGCGCAGGGTCGGCTGGACCCGCCGGCTGTAGTGCAGCACCGCCAGCCCGAGCCGCGCCCGGCCCTCGCTGTCACGGCGCACCAGCCGGTGCTGCTCCAGCGTGTTCACCAGCCGGTAGACGACGGTCCGGCTGACCTCGAGTGCGGCCGCGAGCTCGGTGATGGACAACCCGTCCGGGGCGTCGGCCAGCAGCTCGAGGACCTTGAGTCCCCTGTCGAGCGTCTGCGAGGTCTCTGCCGGCACAGCCGAAGCGTATCCGCTTTTGCGTCGCCGGAGCCGCCACGGACCACCCGGCCCGTATCTTGCTCCCATGCGGAACTACTGGGCGCTGCTGCCGGCCATCGCGGTCTGCGTCGTGCTGGCGGTGCTGTACGCCGTACCGACCCTGATCAACCCCCAGCTGGTCTCCAACCTGGGCGACCTGTTCCGCCGCGACGACGACACCGAGCGCCCTGCGCTGAGCCCCCAGGACCGCCGGGTACGGCGCTTCTCCGCGATCGCCGTCCTCGCCGCCGCGCTCGTCCTCGCCGCGTTCAACGTGTCGCTCAACCGGGAGGCGAACGGCTGCTACCTGGCGGCCAAGGCGTGGGGCGCCGACGGCTCCAAGACATACAAGGACCCCTGCGTCGACATGATCATGGGCGCGTACATGTCGAACCCGGACGGCGAGGCGATCGAGGACGACCCGCAGCCGGTCACGTCGTACCAGATCGTGCACGGCAAGCGCCCGGCTTACCTGCGCTGGGTGCAGAATCGCCCCGAGTACGACGGGGCCGACCTGATCGTCGGCGTCCAGTTCCTGTGCGACAGCGACGTCAAGTTCACCGAGTCCGCCGAGGCGGTGACGATCGTGTCCGACCTGGCCGATCCGTGCCCGCCGCGGCCGCAGGTCGGGCTGGTGTCGATCAAGCTGAAGCGCCCGCTCGGCGACCGCGAGGTCGTCACGGTGGGCGGCACGCCGATGCAGCGCATCGACCCCGAGATGCCGTCGTGGGGCACGGTCCTGAAGGCGCTCGCGACCGGCGGCTGACGACAGCAGGGGTACGACGTTCCGCCGGCGCCGAGAGGTTCACGCCCGGCGCTGGGCGGCCCAGTCGCGGAGCAGCTCGATGCGTTCGCGGAGCTGTTCCGACGACGCGTGCGCGGCGGCGGGCCCGCCGAGCTTGCGGCGCAGGTCGGTGTGGATGACGCCGTGCGGCTGGCCGGTGCGGTGGTGCCAGGCCGCGACCAGGCCGTTCAGCTCGCGGCGCAGCAGCGCGACCTGCTCATGGGTGGCGAGCGTCTCCGGCGCCGGCACCTCACGGGTGCCGGGGTCCGAGGCCCGCCGCTTCCGCTTCAGCGCCTTGTCCTGCCGGCTGCGCAGCAGCTCCCGGACCTGGTCCGGCTCCAGCAGCCCGGGCAGGCCGAGGAAGTCCAGCTCCTCGTCCGAACCACCGGTGCCGTAGTCGCCGCCGTCGTACACCACCCGGTCGAAGCTGGCCTCGGAACCGAGTGCCTCGAACTTCGCCTCCAGCTCGCCGCTGGCGGCCTCGGTGGCGTTGGCCTGCGCGACCAGCGCGTCCTCGGGCGCGAACAGGTCGCCGTCCTCGGACCCGCCGCGCTTGCCGAGCACGTGGTCACGCTCGACCTCCATCTCGGCGGCGAACCCGAGCAGCCGGGCCACCGACGGTACGAACACCGACGCGGTCTCGCCGCGCTTGCGGGCCCGCACGAACCGGCCGACGGCCTGCGCGAAGAACAGCGGCGTCGATGTCGACGTCGCATACACCCCGACCGCCAGCCGCGGTACGTCGACGCCCTCGGACACCATCCGGACCGCGACCATCCAGCGCTGGTCGCCTGCTGAGAACGCGGCGATCTTGCGGCTCGCGGCCTTCTCGTCGGACAGCACCACCGTCGCCGGCTCGCCGGTGATCGAGCGCAGCACCTTGGCATAGGCACGGGCCGACGTCTGGTCGCTGGCGATCACCAGCCCGCCCGCGTCCGGCATGTGCCGTCGTACCTCGGTCAGCCGCTTGTCGGCGGCCGTCAGCACCGCGGGGATCCACTCGCCCTCGGGGTCCAGCGCGGTCCGCAGCGCCTGCGCGGTCAGGTCCTTCGTGAGCGGCTCGCCCAGCCGTGCCGCGACCTCGTCGCCGGCCCGGGTCCGCCACCGCATCTCGCCGGAGTAGGCCATGAACAGAACCGGCCGGACGACGTGGTCGGCGAGCGCGTGACCGTAGCCGTAGGTGTAGTCGGCGCGGCTGCGGGCGACCCCGTCCGGCCCGGCCTCGTACGTGACGAACGGGATCGGGTTGTCGTCGCTGCGGAACGGCGTACCGGTCAGCGAGAGCCGCCGGGTCGCCGGGTCGAACGCCTCCCGGATCCCGTCACCCCAGCTGAGCGCGTCGCCGCCGTGGTGGATCTCGTCGAGGATGACGATCGTGCGGAACTTCTCTGTTCGCACCCGGAACGCCAGCGGGTTCGTCGCGACACCGGCGTAGGTGACGGCGACGCCCTGGAAGTCCTTGTTGGTCCGGCCCTTGCGGCCGGAGAAGTTCGGGTCGAGCGCGATCCCGGCCCGGTCGGCCGCCTCGGCCCACTGCACCTTCAGGTGCTCGGTCGGGGTCACCACGGTGATCCGCTCGATCACCCGCCGCTGCAGCAGCTCGGCCGCCACGGTCAGCGCGAACGTGGTCTTGCCTGCGCCCGGCGTCGCGACCGCGAGGAAGTCCTTCGGGTTCTTGTCCAGGTAGAGCTCGAGTGCCTCGGCCTGCCAGGCGCGCAACTTGCCGGCCGTACCCCAGGCAGCGCGATCCGGGTACGCCGGGGGCAGCGGCGAGACATGCGAGTTCACCGGCTGCTGAGCTCCCCCGAGTAGGCGTCACGGTCGGTCGGGCCCCCGGTCGCGAGGCCAGCAGGAACGTTACCGGACGGCTCCTACAGAACCAGTTCGCCGGGTACGACGTCGACCGCGAACGGCTGCGTGGCATGGAACACGTCGTCCCCCGTCACCTTCGCCACCTCGACGTACACCCCGTCCCGCAGCTCCCAGGCAATCAGCGAGGGCACCTCCGGGTCGACAACCCAGTACGACGCACAGCCCGCGGCTTCGAGTCGTGAGCGCTTCAGCATCAGGTCGAATCGCCTCGTGGTCGGCGACAGGACTTCCAGCGCCAGCAGTGGCGCCTTGCGGAGGCCGCCGGGCGCATAATCCGAGCGTCGTACGACGAGCAGGTCCGGCTGTACGACGGTGTCGTCCGCAAGGGCGACGTCGAAGGGCGCGAAGAGCACCTCGAGCTCGGGCGGGCACGCCAGCGCCAGTGCGAGATACAGGTGTCCCGACATGCGCTGGTGCAGCCAGGACGGCGCAGGACTCACGATGAGCAGCCCGTCGATGAGCTCGTAGCGGTGCCCGTCATCGGGCATCGTCTCGAGATCGGCGCGGGTCAGTGGACGGCGCGGCAGTGCCTTCACGGCTCCCATGGTGCCTCCTGTTCGACATGACGACCAAGCATGGCGCGATCCACAGTGGTCCGTCGGCCGATATCCACAACGGCCCACGCCGGACCACGAATGGTCCACAAGCACGACGTCGCCGGGTCAACCGGTACGCCGGTAAGGTCCGAAGCGTGACCGTCGAGTGGACCGGTCTGGGGCCGGACCTGCTGCTGCGGCTGGACCGGGAGTCCGGCGAGCCACTGGGCAGCCAGCTCGAGCGCGAGCTGCGCGAGGCGATCCGCGACGGCCGGCTGGCGGCCGGCGAGCGGCTGCCGTCGTCCCGCACCCTGGCCGGCGAGCTCGGCGTGTCCCGCGGCCTGGTCACCGAGTGCTATGCACAGCTCCAGGCCGAGGGCTTCCTGGTCACCCGCACCGGCTCGGCCACCCGAGTCTCCGACTGCGCCCAGGCCCCGGCGGCCACCCCGCCCCGCCAGGCGCGCACGGACCCGAAGCTCGACGTCGACTTCCGGCTCGGCGTCCCCGACATCGGCGCCTTCCCGCGCCAGGACTGGAGCTGGGCGCTGCGCAAGGCGTGCCGCGAGCTCCCCACCGACACCCTGCGCTACACCTTCCCCGACACCCCCGACACCGCGACCGACGCCACCGGCAGCCCGCACCTGCAGCGCGTGCTGGCGTCGTACCTGGGCCGCGTCCGGCGCGCCGCCGCCGAGCCGGACCGGGTCGTCGTCTGCACCGGCTTCGCGCAGGGCCTCAGCCTCGTCGTACGCGCTCTGGTGCGGGCCGGCCACCGCACCGTCGCGGTCGAGGACCCCGGCGACCGTGACCACCGCCGCATCACCGAGTACGCCGGCGCCGTCGTCGTACCGGTCCCCGTCGACGACCACGGGGTCGACACCGCGGCGCTGACCGCCACCGGCGCACGGGCCGTGGTGCTCACGCCCGCGCACCAGGCCGCGAACGGCAGCGTGCTCGCGCCGTGGCGCCGCCAGGAACTCGTTGCCTGGGCCAACGAGCACGACGCGGTCATCATCGAGGACGACTACGACGCGGAGTTCCGGTACGACCGCGAGCCGGTCGGCGCGCTGCAGGGCCTGGCGCCGGACCGCGTCGCCCTGCTCGGGTCGGCCAGCAAGTCGCTGGCACCGGCGCTGCGGATCGGTTGGGCGGTCTGCCCGCCCTGGCTGTACGACGATGTTGCCGAAGGCAAGCTTCTGACCGACCGGGGCTCACCGCTGATCGAGCAGTACGCGTTCGCGGCGATGATCGAGTCCGGCCGGTACGACAAGCACCTGCGGCTGATGCGGACCCGGTACGCGGCGCGCCGCGCGGCCCTGGTCGCCTCGCTGGCCCGGCATGCGCCCGGGCGGCGGCTGACGGGTCTCGCCGCCGGGTTCCACGCCGTACTCGAGCTGCCCGCGGGCGCCGACGAGCAGGTCGTGGTCGAGGAGGCGCGGCGGCGCGGGATCGGCCTGTACGGCATGAGCGGCTACCGCGCGACCAGTTCCGGACCGCCCGCCGTGGTGCTCGGTTTCGGCAACCTGTCCGAGGCCCGGATCGAGCGCGGCATCGCGGCGGTAGCCGACCTGCTGCGCTGAGGCGCACCGGACCGTGGGCGCGAACATAATTGTCCGCATGCTGATCCGCTCGCGTGCGCTGATGACCGCCGTCACCGTCCTGGCGCTCGCCGCCTGCTCCGGCTCCGGGCAGCCGGCCGACGGGCCGCGGACGGGCAAGACGCTGGCCTGGACCGCCGTCGACCTGCCGGCCGGCGAGGAACCGGTCGTGCTCACCCCGATCGGTACCGACCTGCTCGTCGGCCTGCGCCGCCCGTCGGCCCGGGTCAAGCCGCACCTGCTGCGGCTGACCGCCGCCGGCGCCAGCACCGAGATCCCGGTGCACCCGAACCCGAGCAGCCCGTACGCCTACGAGGCCCGCTGGCAGTCTCTGGTCACCGACGGCACCCGCATCCTGGCGATCGGCGGTGCCCCCGGCGGCGCGCACTCGAACACCCGCTGGACGACCTGGACCGGTACGACGGCCGGCCTGACCGAGAAACCGCAGTCCTTCAACACGTTCGGCGGCTGGGGTGCCGGCCAGCTCGTCGACGCGGTGATGAGCCCCGCGGGCACGGCGCTCGCCGGATCCTGGGGCAGCGCGAACGCCGGCCTCGACGGCGCGGTGTGGCTGCCGTCCGGCGACCGCTGGGTCCGCCAGAGCTCGGCCGGCACCGCGCTGGAGAGCACCAAGGAGCTGCAGGTCAACCCCCGCGCGGGTACGACGGCCGGCAACGCGATCGTCGTCGCGGGCTCCCAGCTGCGGCTCGAACCCGGCGTCGTCGAGCAGCACGCCGCCGTGTGGCGGTCGGTGACCCTCAACCAGGGCTGGACCCGGCTCGAGCTCCCCGAGGCCGGCAAGCGCAGCGAGGGCGTGTCGGTGCGCTGCACCCCCGCCGTCTGTCTGGTCGCCGGGTACGCCGACGACAAGCTCGCCCTCTGGCGCGTCGACGGCACGGGCGCGGCCCGGCTGCAGCACGTGCCGGACGTCCCGGTCGGCGACCGCGACGTGCTCCCGGCACCGTTCGAGGTGAACGGCAGGACCGTGCAGGTGGCCGCCGCGGACGGTCGCGTCGAGGTCCTGAGCGCCCAGGACGACCGATGGACCGAGCAGCACTCCGACGGCCCGACCGGCGTCATCACCGCCGCCGCCCTCGTCGGCACCACCCTCTACGTCCTCGCCGGCCCCGCCGACTCCCCGGCTCACCTGTGGAAGACCGACCTGAACGCCGTCGGCTGACGCAGCGCTCCCCGACGGCTGGTGTTGCCAGGGCGCCTAGACTCGGTGGGTATGAGCACGCAGTTGAGTCCGGGCGCCAAGACGATCGTCAAGGAGCGCACGCAGCCGTTGCCGCAGGACGGTGACCACGAGCGGTTCTCGCACTACGTGCCGAAGGACAAGCTCACCGAGGCGATGGTGATGGGCACGCCGGTGGTCGCGCTGTGCGGCAAGGTGTGGGTGCCGAGCCGCGACCCGCAGAGGTTCCCGGTCTGCCCGGAGTGCAAGGAGATCTGGGAGTCGCTGCGGCCCGGCGACGACGAGGGCGACGAGTAGCGCGGATCAGTTGAGCGTCGGGTCGTCCGGATAGGTCGACACGAACGCCATCTCGTCACGCTGCCGGCGCAGCACCCGGCGCCACAGCCCGGCCGGGTCGAGGTTGAACACGTCGTCCGGCTCGGACTCCACGACGTACCACGCGCCGTCGGCGATCTCGCCCTCCAGCTGCCCGCTGCCCCAGCCGGAGTACCCGGCGAAGATCCGCATCCGCCCGACCACCCCGGTCACCATCGACGGCGGCAAGTCCAGATCCACGAGCCCGATCCGGCCGAAGCATCCCCGCCACCCGGCCAGCGACGGCGGGTTGCCGACGCCGTCGGCCAGCTCGCCGATCGCGAGCGCGTTGTCGGTCGAGACCGGCCCGCCGACGAACAGCACCCCGGGCTCGGTGACCGTGCCCGACCAGTCGGCCAGCACCCGTCCGACGGCCAGGTCGGCGGCCTGGTTGACGACCACCCCGAGCGCCCCGTCCTCGTCGTGGTCGAGCACCAGTACGACGGAACGGCGGAACGGCGGCTCGTCCAGCATCGGGGTCGCCACCAGCAGGGATCCGGTCAACGTCGCGGCCGTCATGCCTCCATCATGTCGTGCGCGGCAGCCGCCCGCCCGCCAAGAACAGCCCGGCCAGCACGCCCGCCAGGTCGGCCAGCGTGTCGTACGGGTCCCCGCTGCGCGCGTCCAGCCACTGATGCTGCACCAGCTCGCTGACGACCGCGTTCAGCACCAGTACGACGGCCAGCCCGCCGACCGGCACCCGCGCCTTGCGACCCGTGTACGCGACGACCGCGAAGATCAGCAGGTGCACGAGCTTGTCGGCGTACCGGAAGGGTGGCTGCGGCCCGCTGCTCGGCGTGTAGAGGATGTACAGCTGGGCCAGGCTGGAGACCGCGAGGGCCGCACGCCAGAACCGCGTCACGACCCCGCGGCACCCGTGCCGGTGCCGTGCACGGGGTGCTCGTCCACGCCCGGAGCCCGGCCGCCGGCGGCGTCCCGGACCGCGTGCGCGACCATCGTGTGCACCTCGGGGTGGAACACGCTGGGCACGATGTAGTTCGCGTTCAGCTCGTCGTCGGTCACCACGCTCGCCAGCGCTTTGGCGGCGGCCAGCTCCATCTCGGTCGAGACCTTCGCCGAGTGCGCGTCCAGCAGGCCGCGGAAGACGCCGGGGAAGACCAGCACGTTGTTGATCTGGTTCGGCAGGTCGCTGCGCCCGGTGGCGACCACGGCCGCGTGCTCCTTGGCCGCGATCGGGTCCACCTCGGGGTCCGGGTTGGCCAGCGCGAACACGATCGCGCCGTCGGCCATCGTGGCGATGTCGTCGCCGGACAGGATGTTCGGCGCCGACACCCCGACGAACACGTCCGCCCCGGCCAGCGCACCCTTGAGGTCACCGCTGTACTGCGTCTCGTTGGTGTTCTCCGCGATCCAGCGCAGCTCACCGGACAGCCCGTCGCGGCCGCGGTGGATGACCCCGTCCACGTCGGCGACCACCACGTCCTTGACCCCCGCGGCGATCAGCAGCTTGAGGATCGCGGTACCGGCCGCGCCGGCGCCGGACAGCACCAGCCGGACCTGGCTGACCTCCTTGCGGACCACGCGCAGCGCGTTCAGCAGGGCCGCCAGTACGACGACCGCCGTACCGTGCTGGTCGTCGTGGAACACCGGGATGTCCAGTTCCTCGCGCAGCCGGGCCTCGACCTCGAAGCAGCGCGGCGCGGAGATGTCCTCCAGGTTGATGCCGGCGAACCCGGGCGCGATCGCCTTCACGATCATGACGATCTGGTCGACGTCCTGGGTGTCCAGGCACAGCGGCCACGCGTCGATCCCGGCGAACCGCTTGAACAGCGCGGCCTTGCCCTCCATCACCGGCAGCGCCGCCTTCGGCCCGAGGTTGCCTAGGCCGAGCACCGCCGAGCCGTCGGTGACCACCGCGACGCTGTTGCGCTTGATCGTCAGCCGGCGCGCGTCCTCGGGGTTCTCCGCGATCGCCAGGCAGACCCGTGCGACGCCGGGCGTGTAGATCATCGACAGGTCGTCGCGGTTGCGGATCGGGTGCTTGGCCTCCATCGAGATCTTGCCGCCGAGGTGCATCAGGAAGGTCCGGTCGGAGACCTTGCTGATCTCGACTCCTTCGACGGACCGCATCGCCGCCACGAGCTCGTCGGCGTGCGCGGTGTCGGTGGCCGCGCAGGTCACGTCGATCCGGAGCCGCTCATGCCCCGAGGCGGTGACGTCGAGGGCGGTGACGATCCCGCCGGCCTGCTCGACGGCCGCGGTCAGCCTGCTCACCGCAGGACCACCGGCCGGAGCCTCCAGACGAACCGTGATCGAGTACGAAACGCTAGGCATCGCTGTCACCCGGCCATCCTCCCACGCCCGTCTGGCGCCCGGCTGGCCCCCCGATTTCAACGATCATCGGGCCCTTGTGACCCGGCGTGTCGCCGTTCCTCGGGCCCTTGTGGCCACCGGGCCTTGGCACTCGCGACCAGGGCCGGGCGGTCGTCGCACAACATGCCGGGACGTCGTACCCCTCGTCGGGTCATCGCACAGGCAATGTCGTGTTCGGCGCCCCGGCCAGGAGTGCACAGTCACGAGTTCGTGTTCAGGGCCGGCGCCGGTGGATGGTCCGAAGGGCCCGACGAACGACGACACGCCGGGTCACAAGGGCCCGACGACGGGGGTGTGTCAGGGGAGGGTGTCGAGCCAGGCGCGGACGGAGGCGTTGTGTTCGCCCAGGCGGGGTGGGGGGAGGTTGGTCTCGCGGGCGCCGGCGTACGGGTGGTCGTCGAAGCGGACCGCCGGGCCGGGGAGCTCGATCCGGCCGAGGGAGGAGTGCTCGACCTGTACGACGAGACCCTGGGAACGGGTCTGCTCCCAGTCGTAGACCTGGTCGAGTGTGCGCACCTTGCCGGCCGGGATTCCCAACGCCGCAAGGCGTTCCAGCCAGGCGTCGGCCTTGTCGGCGGTGAACGCCGACTCGATCAGCCGGATCAGCTCGTCGCGGTGCGCGACGCGGTCCGCGTTGCGCGCGAACCGCGCATCGTCCGGGTCCAGGCCGGCCAGCGGCGCGAACGCGCGCCACTGCGCCTGGCTCCCGACCGCGACCTGCACGCTGTCGTCGGCGGTCCGGAACAACCCGTACGGTGCGATCTGCGCATGGTGGTTGCCGGTCCGCCCGGGCACCTCACCGGCCACCGTCCACCGGGTCCCGTGAAACGCGTGTACGCCGACCACCGAGGCGAGCAGGCTGGTCCGCACGACCCGCCCGCGACCGGTACGAGCACGTTCGTGCAGCGCCGCCAGCACGCCGTACGCGGCGTTCATCCCGGCGAGCAGGTCCGCGATCGGCACGCCGACCTTGGTCGGTTCGTCCGCACCGGTCAGGCTCATCAACCCGCCCTCGCCCTGCGCGATCTGGTCGTACCCGGCGCGGTCACCCTCCGGCCCGTCGTGCCCGAACCCGCTGATCGAGCAGATCACCAGCCGCGGGTTCAGCTCGTGCAGCCGCTCGACGCTGAAGCCGAGCCGGTCGAGCGCCCCCGGCCGGAAGTTCTCCAGCAGCACGTCCGCGTGCCGGGCCAGCTTGCTGAGGAACTCCTTGCCCTCGCCGGACTTGAGGTCCGCGGTGACCGACTCCTTGTTCCGGTTCGCGGCCAGGAAGTACGTCGACTCCAGCGCGTCCGCGGGTCCCGCGAACGGCGGACCCCAGCCGCGGCTGTCGTCCCCGTGCCCCGGTACCTCGACCTTGATCACCCGCGCGCCGAGATCCCCCAGCATCATCGCGGCGTGCGGCCCGGACAGCGCACGGGTCAGGTCCACCACGACGATATCGGACAGCAGCTGCCCCTCTGAGTTCTCCGGCACGCCCTCAGGCTAGCGAGCACCAACGCTGCGAGGCGTCCCCGCTCCGTGCGTCTCGTCGCGTCTTGTCAGCCGGCTCGGGTCTGGAAGGCTGGTGGTTGCGGACGGAGCAGGACACGACGAGGGAGCCGGCGATGGAGTACAGGGAGCTGGGCCGGACCGGCCTGCGGGTGTCGGAGATCGGGTACGGCGCGTGGGGAATCGGAGCCTCGAACTGGGTCGGCGCGACGGAGGACGAGTCCGTCCGGGCGCTGCACCGTGCGATCGACCTCGGGGTGAACTTCATCGACACCGCCCGCGGTTACGGCGAGAGCGAGCGCATCGTCGGCCAGGTCGTCCGGGAACGCGCGGGCGACAAGGTCTACGTCGCGACGAAGGTCCCGCCGAGAAACGGGCAGTGGCCGGCGCCGGACGGCCTCGACCCGGCCGAAACGTTCCCGGGCGACCACATCCGCGCCAGCGTGGACGAGAGCCTGCGGGCGTCCGGGTTGGCGGCCTTCGACGTCGTCCAGTTCCATGTCTGGAGCGACGAGTGGGTCGGCCGCGGTGACTGGCTGGAGACTGTCGCCGCGTTGAAGAAGGAGGGCAAGATCCGCTTCTTCGGCGTTTCGATCAACGACTACCAGCCGGAGAACGCGATCCGCCTGATCGAGACCGGCGAGGTGGACACCGTTCAGGTGATCTACAACGCGTTCTCCCAGCAACCAGAGGAGAAGCTGCTGCCGTCCTGCCGGGAGCACGGTGTCGGCGTGATCGTCCGGGTCGCGCTGGACGAAGGCGGGCTGACCGGCCGGATCACAGCCGGTACGACGTTCCCCGAGGGTGACTTCCGGAACGAGTACTTCCGCGGCGACCGTCCGGCGCAGGTCGAGCGGCGGGTGAACGCGCTCGTCGCCGACCTCGGCATCGACGTCGACCAGCTGCCGGACATCGCGCTGCGGTACGTCCTGGACGAGCCTGCCGTC